>SXJH01000226.1 GCA_005779435.1 Nitrosomonas sp.
CTCTGAAATAAACAATAAAAAATCGATGAGAATTGATGCGCTTGGAGATCGTGTTTTGGCACATGATTTTTTTGAACGAACAGAACAAGGATAATTTATGGGATTAAATGATCCACAATGGGGAAAAAATAAGGGCGACTCCGGTCCGCCGGATTTGGACGACGTACTGCACAATGTCAACAAAAAAATCAATAATATTTTTGGACAAAAGAAAGGCGGAGGTAACGACGAAGGATCGCCACCTCCCGGTCCGAAACAACACAGCGGCGGAAGTATTGCGACAATCCTCGGCCTGCTGGCGGTGGTATGGTTAGGCAGCGGCCTTTATATCGTAGACGAGGGGCATCGAGGCGTTGTTTTGCGTTTTGGCGAATATGCCGATACGACACAAGCCGGTTTGCGTTGGCATATGCCGTATCCAGTTGAGAAAGTTGAGATTGTAAACGTTAGCCAGGTTCGTACCGTTGAAATTGGTTATCGTAATAATGTCAGAAGTAAAGTGTTGCGCGAATCGCTGATGCTAACCGACGATGAAAACATTATCGATATTCAGTTTGCCGTTCAATACATATTGAACAACCCTGAAAACTTTTTGTTTAAGAACAGAAATCCAGATGAGGCGGTGCTTCAAGCAGCGGAAACAGCAATCAGACAAGTTATCGGCAAAAGCAAAATGGATTATGTTTTATACGAAGGCCGCGAACAAGTTGCCGCGAATGCGACACAGTTGATGCAAAAAATATTGGATCGGTATGAGATAGGAATCTCGATTAGTAGAGTGACGATGCAAAACGCACAGCCACCTGAGCAAGTTCAAGCGGCATTCGACGATGCGGTGAAAGCCGGGCAAGACAGAGAACGTCAAAAAAATGAAGGGCAGGCCTATGCGAACGATGTCATTCCTAGGGCAGTGGGTAATGCGGCACGGTTAATCCAGGAATCCGAAGGATATAAACAGCGTGTCATCGTTAGCGCGGAGGGTGATGCCAGTCGTTTTGAGCAAATTCTCACTGAATACAGTAAGGCACCAAAAGTTACCCGAGAGCGCTTGTACCTCGATATGATGCAACAGGTACTATCGAATACCAGCAAGATTGTGGTTGATCAGAAGAATGGCAATAATCTGCTGTATTTGCCGTTAGATAAATTAATTAATATGGGTGGCGGTTCATCGACAGTTTCATCCGTGGTAGCGCAACCTGTAATTCAGGAATCGGCACCGGATAGTAGTTTGAGAGCGCGGGAATCGTTTCGCAGTCGTGATCGGGAGATAAGATAAATGAAAAGCTTTATGTCAACATTATCGATTATCGTCGTTACGATATTTTTCTTGGGTAGCTCGGCTATCTACATCGTTGATGAACGCCAGCAAGCTATTTTGTTTCAGTTGGGTGAAGTGATCGATGTTAAAACAGAGCCGGGATTGTATTTCAAGATTCCGGTTGCACAAAATGTGCGCTATTTCGAGAAGCGTATTTTGACAATGGATACAGAGGAACCTGAGCGTTTTATTACTTCGGAAAAGAAAAACGTTTTGGTGGATTTGTTCGTCAAATGGCGCATTATCGATGTAAAACAATATTATATCAGCGTACGCGGCGATGAAAGTCTGGCTCAAACGCGTCTGGCTCAAACCATTAATGCCAGCTTGCGGGATGAGTTTGGTAATAGAACAGTGCACGATGTTGTTTCAGGGGAACGGGATGTAATTATGGAAATCATGCGCCAAAAGGCGGATAACGATGCGCGCTCGATCGGCGTTGAGGTTGTCGACGTTCGCCTGAAACGTGTCGATTTGCCGCAAGAAGTAAGCGAATCCGTTTATCGCCGCATGGAAGCGGAACGTAAACGAGTGGCCAATGAATTACGCTCGACCGGTGCGGCCGAATCCGAAAAGATTCGCGCAGACGCCGATAAACAGCGCGAAATTATTTTGGCGGAAGCCTATCGCGAAGCGCAAAAAACCATGGGTGATGGCGATAGCCAGGCAGCGGCAACATACGCTGCGGCGTTTCAGAAAGATTCTGAGTTTTACGCCTTTTGGCGTAGTATCGATGCCTATAAGCAGTCATTTAAAAACAAGAGCGATATGATGGTGCTCGAACCGACTTCCGATTTCTTCAAATATCTGAAGAATCCGGCGGTCAGCAAATAAATAAGAAATCGCAATGAAAGCGATAGAAGTAAAATATAACAACTTATTTTGAATATTCGTAATGTAGAGTAGAAGCTCTGAAAATCGCAAACGGTAGTTGATTACGCCAGAGCTTCTTTTTTATTCACCGGTATTTTTGTTCAAATATCCACCTGATTAAGCAGGAATTATCGCGTATGTGGGAAACTTTTTTGAACGCTGTTGCATTGATGTTGGTTTTAGAAGGGATGCTGCCGTTTTTATCCCCGCAGACATGGCGCGAGGCGTTTAAGAAAATGACCGAAATTAATGATAGTCAAATTCGTTTTATCGGCTTGACTTCCATGCTGATAGGCTTGGCATTGCTTCTTATCGTTAGTTGATTTTTCCTCCCTAAATTCCTATTCGTCAATTAATTGTCAACTACAAGCATGCGCAATTGGCTTCTTCCAGAGTATGTCGAAGATATTCTCCCGGCTGAAGCGTTGCATATCGAAACAATTCGTCGTCAGATTCTCGATTTACTAAGAGTGCATGGCTATCAGCTTGTGATACCGCCGCTTTTGGAATATGTGGAATCGTTATTAACCGGCAGCGGCAGCGACATGGATTTGCATATGTTTCGCGTGATCGATCAACTCAGCGGACGAATGATGGGTGTACGTGCCGATATGACGCCGCAAGCGGCGAGGATAGATGCGCATTTATTGAATTTAGAAGGCATTACACGCTTATGTTACGCAGCTAGCGTGCTGCATACCCTGCCTTCCAATATCACGCAAACGCGAGAACCGCTGCAAATCGGTGCAGAGCTTTACGGTCATTCCGGTTTGGAAAGCGATATTGAAGTGCAGCAACTCATGCTCAAGTGCTTGTCGTTATCGGGCATCGATCAAGTTCACTTGAATTTGGGGCATGTGGCAGTATTCCGTGGATTAATCAAAATTGCCAATGTATCGCGAGATTTCGAAAAGGAATTGTTTTCAGCATTACAGGCAAAAGATATTTCAACTTTGCAAGAGTTATGTGCCCATATACCCAGTCCTGTACGCGAGGCGTTTTTGTTGTTGCCTGAATTGTATGGCGATAAATCTATTTTAATCGAGGCCAGAAAACGATTGCCGGATTATCCGGAAATTGTTGCAGCGTTAAATGAACTCGACAGGGTTGAAGAAGAATTAAGATCTTCGGTCGGTGCGATTGCGTTCGATTTGGCCGATTTACGCGGCTATCACTATCATACCGGAATAGTGTTTGCTGCTTATGCGCGAGGCAGCTCAAATACAATTGCCTTGGGCGGCCGCTACGATGACATTGGAAAAGCATTTGGTCGCGCACGCCCTGCAACGGGTTTTAGCATGGATTTAAGAGATATTTCCAGATTGATTAAAACGAAATCGTACCCCGCAGCAATACGAGCACCGTATCAAAAAAATAATCAAACATTAAATAAGTTGATTGCGCAATTGCGCGAATCGGGACAAATTGTCGTCGTGGAATTGCCGGAACAAAAGGGAATTTTCCCGGATTGCGACCGGCGAATCGTCATGCGCGACGGGCAATGGGTAGTTGAGCCGATTTGACGGATAAAAACTAAGTTTTCAGAGATTGAGAAATATGACAAAAAATGTAGTTGTCATCGGCACGCAATGGGGTGACGAAGGAAAAGGAAAAATTGTCGATTGGTTGACCGATCATGCGCAAGGCGTGGTGCGATTTCAAGGCGGCCATAACGCCGGGCACACTTTGGTGATCGGCAATAAAAAGACCGTATTGCACCTCATTCCTTCCGGCATTTTGCGAGCCCATGTTATGTGCTATATCGGAAACGGTGTGGTTATTTCGCCGGAAGCGTTGCTGCAAGAGATTGACACTTTAGAGCAAAATGGTATCGATGTCAGCGGTCGTTTACGCATCAGCGAAGCGTGCCCGCTTATCCTGCCGTGTCATATCGCTTTGGATAACGCACGCGAGAATGCCAGAGGTGTGGGGAAAATCGGTACCACCGCTCGCGGTATCGGACCGGCTTACGAAGATAAAGTAGCTCGGCGCGCGATTCGATTGCAAGATTTATTTTATCGAGATCGCTTGGCGGCAAAATTGGGTGAAATGCTCGATTATCACAATTTCGTATTGAAAAATTATTTCCAGGCTCCCGTTGTCGATTTTCAGAAAACGATGGATGATGCATTAGCGCAATCCGAACGTATCAAACCGATGGTCGCCGATGTGTCCGAATTATTATTCAACGCACAAAAATCCGGCCACAATTTATTGTTCGAAGGCGCTCAAGGAGCAATGCTCGACGTGGATCACGGCACTTATCCGTTTGTTACCTCCAGTAACTGTGTAGCGGGCGCTGCTGCGCCGGGTAGCGGAGTAGGGCCGCAAATGCTGCAGTATGTATTGGGAATTACCAAAGCGTATACAACACGCGTTGGATCCGGCCCATTTCCAACGGAACTGGATGATGATATCGGTAAACATCTGGCCACGCGCGGTCATGAATTCGGCTCTACGACCGGTCGGCCGAGACGTTGCGGGTGGTTTGACGCAGTTGCACTGAAACGCTCGATTCAAATCAATGGCGTTACCGGGCTATGTATTACCAAACTGGATGTATTGGACGGTGTGGAAAGCCTTAATTTGGGTATCGGTTATAAGTTGAGCGACGGCAAGCGTAGTAATGTCTTGCCCGTAGGTGCGGAGAATCTCGACAATTGCGAACCGATTTACGAGGAAATTCCTGGCTGGTCGGAAAATACTGCCGGTATCAGAACGTTTTCCCAATTGCCGAAAGCCGCACAAAACTATCTGAAGCGCCTGGAGGAGGTATGCGAAATTCCGATCGACATGATTTCAACCGGTCCGGAAAGAGAAGACACCATCTTGCTGCGGCATCCATTTGAGTAATCTTGGTTTTCGAATAATTGATACTCGTTGCGATCAAACATCGCCAATATCGCTAATTTAAGGAGACGCTGATTCATTCGGCGAACGAGATGAAGCACGAGGCGCACGGAACGCAGCAACCGAGACATACTGACAAAATAGGCGAAGCAGCGAGTGCCGCGCAACGAAGTGATTCGCTCGTACAGTCAATAAATCAGCGTTTCCTTAAGCTCATGCACTGGGAACTTCCCGTCCATATTGTCCGCTGGCAAGATGAAGCGGATAAGCTGCGTTTCATACGTACAGTGGTTTTTATTCAAGAACAACAAGTTCCTGTCGAATTGGAATGGGACGAATTCGATGCTGTCGGTATCCATGCGCTCGCACTCAATTCCGAAGGACAGCCGATTGGAACCGCAAGGTTATTGCCTGACGGTCATATCGGACGTATGGCTGTTTTAAAGCAATGGCGCGGCATGGGTGTTGGACGCGCGATTCTGCAGGCGATTTTGCACGAATTGACCCAACGGCGCGCATCAAAAGCAATACTCAATGCGCAAATCAGTGCGATTGGTTTTTATGAGAAATTCGGATTTCGTCCTGAAGGAGCGGTATTTCTTGAAGCCAATATCCCTCATATCAAAATGATACTTTCCTTAGAAAATATCTAATAGCATGATTTATTATAATTAAATATTGACTCATGTTTTGTGTATCCCGCAGACTCACAACTTATTTGTCAATCGCTCTTGAAATTCCAATAGGTAAACCATATTATCAGCACTCTAGGCTATAGAGTGCTAAAACGCCAGTGATAGGTGTTATGGCCGTTATGAAAATTCAAGTACATATAATCACTATTGATGAAAATTTTAACAGGAGAAAACAACATGAAAATTCGTCCGTTGCATGATCGGGTGGTAGTTAAACGATTGGAAGATGAACGTAAAACGGCGTCAGGTATTGTTATTCCGGATAGCGCTGCCGAAAAACCCGATCAAGGTGAGGTGATTGCAGTCGGCAAAGGAAAAGCTGGTGACGATGGGAAGGTTCGTCCAATGGAAGTTAAGGTTGGCGATAAAGTCTTATTTGGCAAATATGCCGGGCAATCGGTCAAAATTCACGGTGAAGAACTTCTGGTGATGCGTGAAGAAGATATCATGGGTGTGATCGAAGGCTAATGCGGTATTTCGATTACTTGCACAAAGATTAAGTGTTGTTGAAAGATTAGGAGAAAAGTTATGTCAGCAAAAGAAGTGAAATTTGGAGATTCAGCGCGTCATCGAATGGTGGCCGGTGTCAATATTTTGGCGGATGCGGTTAAAGTAACCTTAGGCCCGAAAGGTCGCAATGTCGTATTGGAGCGATCTTACGGCGCGCCAACGATCACTAAGGACGGTGTTTCGGTTGCAAAAGAAATCGAGTTAAAAGATAAATTCGAAAATATGGGCGCGCAGATGTTGAAGGAAGTCGCCAGCAAGACATCGGCTGTAGCCGGCGATGGCACAACGACAGCAACCGTATTGGCGCAAGCGATTGTGAAAGAAGGCATGAAATACGTTGCTGCCGGCATGAATCCAATGGATCTCAAGCGCGGTATCGATAAAGCGGTTACAACCGCAGTGGGTGAGTTGAAGAAGCTTTCAAAACCTTGCGCAACGGCAAAAGAAATTGCTCAAGTCGGTAGTATCTCGGCAAACTCCGATACCGAAATCGGTAAGATCATTGCCGATGCCATGGAAAAAGTCGGCAAGGAAGGCGTCATTACCGTTGAAGACGGATCGGGTCTGCACAATGAATTGGAAGTGGTCGAAGGCATGCAAATCGATCGCGGCTATCTGTCGCCTTATTTCGTCAGTAGCGCGGAGAAGCAAATTGCTTTACTGGATCATCCTTTTGTATTGTTACACGACAAGAAAATTTCCAATATCCGCGATTTATTGCCGATTCTGGAACAAGTCGCTAAAGCTGGAAAACCGTTGCTGATCATCGCCGAAGATGTCGATGGCGAAGCACTGGCAACCTTGGTAGTTAATAATATTCGCGGCATTCTTAAAACTTGCGCCGTTAAAGCGCCTGGGTTTGGCGATCGCCGCAAAGCGATGTTGGAGGATATTGCAATTCTGACCGGCGGCACCGTTATTGCCGAGGAAGTGGGATTGACGCTTGAGAAGGCCACTTTGAACGATTTGGGACAAGCTAAGCGTATCGAAGTCGGCAAAGAAAATACCACGATTATCGATGGCGCAGGCGATGCCAAGAATATCGAAGCGCGCGTCAAGCAGATTCGTACCCAAATCGAAGAAGCTACCAGCGATTATGATAAAGAAAAGTTGCAAGAGCGTGTGGCTAAACTGGCTGGTGGCGTTGCATTAATTAAAGTGGGCGCGGCGACCGAAG
>SXJH01000227.1 GCA_005779435.1 Nitrosomonas sp.
AAAACCGCCAAATTGCTCGGATTGGGCTATCCGGGCGGAGCGGCGCTGTCCAAGCTGGCGCGGCAAGGCCGCCCCGGAAAATTCAAATTGCCGAGGCCGATGCTGCATAGCGGCGATCTCAATTTCAGTTTCAGCGGGTTGAAAACAGCCGTGCTGACGCTGATCCACAAACAGGAAATCACCGAGCAAACGCGCGCGGATATCGCGTTGGCATTTCAAGACGCCGCGGTCGAAGTGCTGACCGAAAAATCGCTGACAGCATTGTCGCAATCGGGCTTGTCGCAACTGGTGATCGCCGGAGGCGTCGGCGCCAACGAGCAATTGCGTCAAAATCTCAGCATCAAAGCGGCACAGCGCGGCGCAAGCGTCTTTTATCCCGCGTTGGAATTTTGCACCGACAACGGCGCCATGATCGCCTTCGCCGGCGCGATGCGGCTGCAAGCAAGCGGCGCAAAAACCTGGCAACCCGCCAGCGGTTTTACCGTCAATGCACGCTGGGATTTGGAGATGCTGGAAACACCGGAAAGTTAAGGAAACGCCGATTTATTCTGAATTTGTCATTCCGGCGCAGGCCGGAATCCATATTTCCTCAGTGTTTCCCTTAAGGAAACGCTGATTAATTGGCTGTACGAGCGAATCACTTCGTTGCGCGGTACTCGCTCCCTCGCCTATCTCGTTAATATGTCTCTCGGTTGCTGCGTTCCGTGCGCCTCGTGCTTCATCTCGTTCGCCGAATTAATCAGCGTTTCCTAAGCATCCGGCGGTTTTTTCTCACCAATCCGCCCTTCCTTACCGGCCAGCAGATTGGCGATATTCGATTGATGACGCCAGATCAGCATCAACGACATCGATAACACCGCCAGCAAAAGCGCATCGAACGCCATCAAGCCGAAAGCGTAAACGGGCGTCAGCGCCGCTGCGACTAAGGCGGAGAGCGACGAGATGCGCCAGACGAGGGCAACCAGCAGCCAGGTTGCGATAGCGAGTAAACCGACCCATGGGTTCAAGCCCAGTAAAATGCCGACTGCGGTTGCCACGCCTTTGCCGCCGTGGAAGCGCAAAAATACCGGAAACACATGACCCAGGAACACCGCCAACGCTGCAATGGCGACGGCTTCGTTTCCCATCCCCCACTGCGGCGCGAAATGCTGCGCCAATGCGACTGCGAGCCAGCCTTTTCCGGCGTCGCCCAGCAGCGTTACCACTGCCGCCGCTTTTTTGCCGGTGCGCAATACGTTGGTTGCACCGGGGTTGCCGGAGCCGTAGGTGCGCGGGTCGGGTAATTTAAAAATCCAACTGGAAATTACGGCAAAGGGAACGGAACCCAATAAATAAGCCAATAAGGCAAATACCACTATCGTCATGTGAGTCACATCAAATGTGCAAAATAGAATAGAATCTCAGCCTTTCACGTCAATCGAACGACCATCGCCGAGCGACCGCTCATTTTATCGCTGAATTTCCCATGGATATTATTTTTTTACACGATTTTAAAGTCAAAACCCTGATCGGTATTTATCCTTGGGAGCGTATGGTGCGGCAGACCGTCCGCATCGATTTGGAAATCGCATTGCCGACCAGCCGCGCTTGTCAAACGGATCGAATCGAGGATGCGCTGGATTATGCGCTGATTATCGAGCGGATTAACGATATTCTGGCCAACCGGCATTTCTCGTTATTGGAGGCATTGGCCGAGCATATTGCGCAAACCGTCCTGACGGAGTTCAAATCGCCGTGGGTCAAAGTCAGCGTCGCCAAACTCGGCATTATACGCGGCGTCAAGAGGCTGGGGGTTTGTATCGAACGGAAAGCGAGTCTGTGATAAAGTTCGCCTTTTGCTTTTACGTGTAGGAGATGCAACATGGATTACAGTTACGAATCGGATCACACCAAATTCATGCGCGAATTTCTGGCAAAGAATCCGCAAGTCGAAGAAAAACGCTTGGCGGCGCGTAGTGTGTGGTGGGATAAAGAACAAAATATCGAAGAACACAAACGCTTCAACGAATCGGCTGAACCGATGAAGCCGTATGTTTACTTCGGCGGGTAGCCGCTTATTTGTATTCTGATTTCTGAGGAGCTGCGATGAAAAAAAGAATGATGCTCTTTGTCGCGCTCCTGCTATCCGCTTGCGCCAGCTTCATCGATTCCAGAGACAAGCCGCAGCTTTTTGAAGAAAAGCTGGCTGGCGAGCACGCAACTCTGGCTGCGTGCGTGGCGGGCAAGTTGCAAAGCGACGGACGTTCGTTCATGCGCATGCTGCAAATCAGGAACCGGCACTACCCGGATCTTGAGACATCGGAAATTCATGCGTACGACACGCGTTATTTGCACAATGTCTACGCCGCTTATGCGCCATCGAATCCGGACGGCATTTTGTTTTATGGCGAACCTGCGGCGGAAGTATCGTCAGCGGCGCAGCGCGCCGGGAACGACCGATCGGTCTATGCTTTTGCGCTGACGTTGCGAAAAACGGACGACAAAACAGTCGACGCAACGCTCAAAGGCGAACCGTTCACCGGTAAAATCGCATGGCAAATCCTGCAGCGGTGCGCAACGTCAACCAATCAGCCATAAACTTTTTATCAATTGCTGTTCCCCGATTTTGCCAGTATCGCATCCAGCACGCGCGTACTGAGGATGCGTTTGAGGAAACCGAACAAATAAGTGGGAAAGGTCACGTAATAGCGCGGTTTCGGCTTATCGGATTCCAGCGCGAGGATTACCCGTTTCAGCACCGCTTCGGGCGGCAGTGTAAACGGTACCGCTGGCCCCGGTTTGTTCAGACGCGTCAGCACGCCTTGATATTTTTCGCGATGAACGCTGTTTTCGATATCGATGTACTTTTCCAGCGCCTTGACCGCGTTCATGCGGAACTGGCTGGCAATCGGGCCGGGTTCGATCAAGCTGATATAAATATCGGTACCTTTTAATTCCAGCCGCAGCGTGTCGCTTAATCCCTCGATGGCGTATTTGGATGCGTTATACGCGCCTCGGTACGGCATCGAAACGAAACCCAGTACCGAGCTGTTTTGGATGATCCTGCCGTAACCTTGACGGCGCATGACCGGAATCGCGAGATTGGCGAGCTCCTGCCAGCCGAATACGTTGGTTTCGAATTGCGCGCGCAAGGCGTCTCGGCTCAAATCTTCCACTGCACCGGGGAGACCGAATGCGCCGTTGTTGAACAAGGCATACAACTCGCCATCGGTGCGGCGCAGGGTTTCCTCAAACGCGAAATTGATCGAGTTGGAATCGTTCAAATCCAGCCGGAAGCTTTCCAGTCCTTCCGCCGATAATTTTTCCACATCGGCTTTCTTTCTGGCGGTTGCGAACACACGATAACCGCGCGCGTGCAATTCTTTGGCGACGCAGTAACCGATGCCGCTCGAGCATCCTGTAATCAGTATGGTTTTTTTCATCGGCTTTGATTAATTTATAAGTGATTAACGGCTATTGTCATCAGCTTGACTTCGGTGGGTTGTAGATGCGAACCTTTCTCTGCTCAAGAACATAACACAAGATAAGAAAAGTCATGGCAAAAATTTTATTCCGGCTGAACGGCGTTTCCGACGAAGAAGCCAACGATGTGCGCGAACTGCTGGCCAATCATGCGATTGATTTTTATGAAACATCGGCAGGGAATTGGGGGGTGTCGGTAGCGGCAATCTGGCTGAAAAATGACGATCAGTTTGCGCAGGCGCGCGCATTACTGGATGCTTATCAAAAGGAACGCGTTGTCAGAGTACGCGAGGAATATGCGCAATTGAAACGAGAGGGGAAGAACAAAACTTTCCTGCAAGCCGTCAGCCAGAAACCGGTCAGTTTTGCCGTTCACTTGGCGCTGGCGATGCTGGTGATTTATCTGTCGATCCAATTGGTGCTCGATCTGGCGAAGTAATCGCGATTCGCTGCGTAATTCGTAATGCGTTATGATAATGATCCGATTGTCAGGTAATCTAATAATAATTTAAGGAGAAACTACATGAAAAATACATTAAAAGCGGCAGTAGTGGCACTTGCGATAGCGCCGGTTTGCGTTCTCGCCGGTGGAGATCCGGATCACGTCAAATTTCCCGCCGACTATGCCAAAACTTTTACCCAGTACGCCGCCATCAATCGCGCGAACCAAACCCAGGTGGCTAAGTTGTACGCCAACGATGCGGCGATTGCCGGTTATAAGCAGGAAAATAAGGGCGGCTCCGGCGCGGTTATCGTGATGGAGATTTATACCCCTAAAAAAGATGCGGAAGGTAAACCGATTCCGGGCAGCGATGGGCTGTTTGAAATCGACTCGCTGGCGGCGGTTGGCGTGATGGAAAACAGAAGCGACTGGGATGCGGCTTATTCAAAAGAAAATCGTACCGGCGATTGGGGATTTGCGCTATACAATCCGGACGGTTCGGTGAAGAGCAACGAACTGAATTGCGTGCAATGCCATACCCCGTTGCAAGCGCAAGACTATTTGTTCACGTATCAAAAACTGGTCGATTTCGTCAAGAAATAATCAGAACCGGTACATGATTCTGCCGTAAACGCTGCGCGGGATTTGCGTATTGAACAAATCCAGCGCGGCGAATTCCTGATGTTGCTTGTTCAGAATATTTTGACCGACGATCGCAAGCTCCAATTTTGGCGACGGTGTCCACGCCAAGCGCAAATCCAATCGCCCCTGCTCGGCAACGTGCAATCCTCGCGCTTGAATGTTGTCCGCGAAATAAAACATGGTGTTGAATTCCCAGTGATGCGGCAATTTTAAGTCGGATCGGACTGAGAATTGATGGCGCGGCGATGATTTCTCGAGATGGGTAATATCAACCGGATTGCCGGAAAAACCGTTTTGATAGTGTGCATCCATTTTGAAAACGGTATAGCTGGAAGCCAGTTGCCAGTAATCGACCGGTTGCCATTTGGCCTGCATATCGGCGCCGTAGGCCGTTGCCGTATGATTGTTGCTGGATATGCTGCCAATCAGCAAATGCGGCGGAAAAGGACTGGCTTCGAATCCGACGCTGGGCCGGGTGCCGATCAAGTCGTCGTAGTAATTGAAGAAACCGGCGGTGTCGAACGATAAAGTATTCGTCAACAGCGTGCGGTAGCCGAGTTCGGCGGCATAAATTTTTTCCGTCACCAAACTTCTGTTGCCAAAAAGACTAAATAGCGCGGGTGGGGAAAACTGATCTCTACCGGGAGTCGCCATGAAATTGACGCGGAAATCGTTTTCCGCCCGGGTCGGGACTCTCACCGCACGCGAGACCGCTGCCCAAACGCTGTTTCTTTCGTTGATTTCAAATAACATTCTGGCGTTCGGTTGAAATTCGAACCCGGTATAGCTGTTATGTTCGGCCTTGGAGCCGACAGTAAATTTCAATTTGTCGGTCAGTTGAATATCGTCTTGAATAAAAGCACTGAACGTCCGGGTGTAGCGATGCTTAGGGTCGAATGCGACGGTAAAGTTGGATTCCAATTCGTCGACAACCGCACGATAGCCGACGCCCCAGACAAATTCATGCTTTTGCAATGCGGCGAATTTAAATTGATTCTGTATTTCCAGGTCGAACGTATGAATGCGGTTGGTTGCATTGAGCGCCTGACGCCCGAAAAAATCGTAATAACTCTGAACGCGCCATTTGCTGTTTTCCGCGAGTTGCTTGTCCCAGCGAAACTGTAGATTGCCGCTCTGATAATTGACGCCGTCCATGATCGGCAAGGTTGTCGGCGGCATCAATGAAGCGGAGCTGGTGAGCTGATTCGCATGCCCGACGTTGTAACCGCCTTGCAGTGTCCATTTACTGGCGGCATTCATATCGCCGTCGACCCGGAATCCGGACGACAGATCGCGCCAGTGATCGTTGGCGGGATGCAGCGGCGTATCGTTGAATTCCTGGACGCGCTTGCCACGGGTAAACAATCTATAACTGATTTGATCGTTCATCATTCCGCCATGACGGGCGCTGAATATCCCTTCTTGCGATCCGCCGAGCAGCGTCAATTGCGTGCCTTGCGTATCCTTGGCATTCTTGGTGATGATATTGATCACGCCATTTACCGCATTGGCGCCCCACATCGTGCCGCCGGGTCCGCGCACCACTTCGATGCGTTCGATATCCTCGAGCAAGGTTTCGTGCATGTTCCAGTACACGCCGCCGAACAGCGGGTTATAGATACTGCGCCCGTCGATCATGACCAACAGAGAATTGCTGAAGCGATCGTTCAAACCGCGAATACTGATCGCCCAATTGTTCGAATCGATTTGTGCGACATGCAAGCCGGGTACGCCGCGCAGCACTTCGGGCAATGATGTTGCACCCATGCGGCGGATATCGTCTTGCGTGATGACGTGCATCGCAGCAGCGGTTTTGAGCAGCGCCTGGGATTTCCGGCTGGCGGTTTCCACCCGGACATTCATCAATTGCTCCAATTCCATATCGAAGACATCTTTTTTGATGTCCGCTTTGATGGCATTGGGAAAAGCGATGAGCAGTATCGGTAATACGAATCGCTTCATAACGAAATACATTTTATAATCAATATGCGGTGGGGATGTTTTTTTAATATACCTTGCTAATGCAATGGATTATACTCAGAAACATCTTGCTGTCATGTAGGAAAATGCCGTGTTTTTTTCACCCAAATGCGGTTTTTGACCGGCGATTGGGTTAAAATTCACAAATACGATCGTGAAGTTCTTGTGAAAGCAATGGCATTTTTTCATATCCAGCGAACAATACCGAATGAAATTGAATAAAAGCGTTTCAAGTTTTTTATTGAGCTTGCTGCTTTTGTTTCATGTTCCTGTGTCGCATGGCGAGGTTTTACCAGAATATCGGTTGAAAGCGGTATTTTTGTATAATTTCATTACGTTTACCGAATGGCCGGATTTGTCCGCATCGACAATCGTTTTGTGTTTTTATGAGCAACATCCGTTTGGGCGGACGCTTGAGGAATTGAACGGGCGGCAGGTAAATACTCGGGCTATCCGCGTTTTGCTTAAAAAGCGCGACGAAAGTTTGCTGGATTGTCAGGCGTTGTTTATTCCAAATGCGGAAATCGGGAATTTGACAGCGATTTTGGATATGTTGAATTCCAAACCTGTTCTGACCATCGCCGATAGCGAGCATGCAACCGAGCGTGGCGTGATGCTGAATATGCAAATTAAGGACGAAAAAATTACTTTCGAAGCCAATCTTGCGGCAGCCCGGCATGCGGGCCTGACGCTCAGTTCCAGATTATTGCGATTGGCAACGAAAGTATATCAATGAGAGAGTATGAGGGTAACCGGAAGAGCGCCATGGGGATGGTGCACTCTTCCGGTTGATCAGTTGGTTGCTTAAGTCCGACAGACTCCTAGCTAAGGATATTAACGTTGCTCCAACTGATTTCATCCGGTTGAACGCCAACCAGAGTGATCGATACATGAAGGCCGAAGTGCACGATGAAATCCTGGCCGTCATAATTAAAATCGGTGATATGGTTGATCAATTGTTCTTGAGAGGTCAGTCCGAGGCCGGTATCGAAAATCAGCTCATCGTCTTCAAGCGTATTAAAGTCTTCGATGCGCAAATGTGCGGCTTCGCGCACGACAAAACCATCGGCGCCCAATCCGCCGCGACTGTCTTCGCCGCCGCGCACGACGATAAAATCATCGTTATCCGTCGGTAAATAATGCAGCATCCCGCTGAATTTCGGTGCGATGCTATGCCCGACCGGCGAAATCACCCATTCTTCGGCGGTGCGGAAATAAATGCCGTCGCCGTCGCTATCCTCGTAACGGGTGATTTCGGAACCGAAAGGC
>SXJH01000228.1 GCA_005779435.1 Nitrosomonas sp.
CATCGACGTTGCGCGGCGTGATTTCGGAGCGGCGTTCGAAAGCTTCTTCAATGATGGTTTTTAATTCGGTCATGATTTTTCCTAGTGGTATAAATTCGGTTCGTTCTTCGATGGATTTGGCATAACTGGGCAGCACCTGCGGTAAGTGACCGGATCGATGGATTCAAAGTTTTTCAAAGAGTTGTTTAATTCGGCTCATTGCTTCGATGCATTCCTGCGGCGAAGCAACCAATGCAATCCGCACATAATTTTTCCCTGGATTGAGACCGCGCGCTTCGCGTGCCAGGAAACTGCCCGGCAAAACGGTGACATTATAATCTTGATAAAGCCGTTTGGTGAATTCGGTATCGTCTATCGGCGTGTTGATCCATAAGTAAAAACTCGCACTCGGCATTTGCACTGCGCCGGTATCCGATAATATCGCCATCGCATCGGTGAATTTTTTCGCGTATAAGCGCCGGTTTTCGATCACGTGCGCTTCGTCGTTCCAAGCCGCTGCACTGGCGGCTTGCACGGCGGGATTCATCGCCGAACCGTGGTAGGTGCGGTACAACAGGAATTTTTCCAGAATCGCCGCATTCCCGGCGACAAATCCCGAACGCAATCCGGGCACATTCGAGCGTTTGGACAAGCTGTTAAACACCACCAGGCGCGGAAAGTCGGTGCGGCCTAAACGATTGGCCGCATCCAATGCGCCAAGCGGCGGATTGTTTTCGTCGAAATAAATTTCCGAATAGCATTCGTCGGAGGCGACGACAAAACCGTAGCGATCCGATAACGCAAACAATTCGCGCCATTCATCCAGCGTCATCACGCCGCCGGTCGGATTGTTGGGCGAACAAACATAAATCAACTGAGTGCGTGACCAAACATCGTCGCTCAATTGCGAGAAATCCAACCTGAAGTCGTTTTCCGGCAGCGTATTGATGAAGTGCGGCGTTGCTCCCGCCAAAAAAGCCGCACCTTCGTAAATCTGATAAAACGGATTCGGGCAAACCACGACCGGTTGGCTGGCGCTGCTATCGATCACCGTTTGCGCAAACGCAAACAATGCTTCACGGCTGCCGTTAATCGGGATGACTTGCGTATCCGGATCGATGGTTGTCAGGTTGAAACGCCGTTGAATCCATGCTGCAATGCCGTTGCGCAATGCCGGTATGCCGAGTGTGGTCGGGTAATTGGATAAGCCATCCAAATGATCGATCAATGCTTGGCGGATGAACGTTGGCGTTGCATGCTTGGGTTCGCCGATTTGCAAGTCAATCGGACTCAACGCGGTATTACGGGTAACGCCATCGAGCAATTGGCGCAGTTTTTGGAAAGGGTACGGCTGCAGCAGATTGAGATTTGGATTCATACTATCGGGATGTGTGTTTAGTGATCGGCTGGCCTGCGGCAATAGACGATCCCGGCTAATCCGGTTTTTGTAACACGTGGATTATAAGGCCTAGCGGCGATGATCGCCAATCGCTCCACTGGAATATTTCCGGAATGGGTTGCAGATAGCCGATAATGAAGAATATATGCCAGAGAAACAGAAAAATTTCGCATTGCCGGAAAATCGTTTTATTTTGCTCGGTGCGAGCAATCTGACGTTATCGCTGCGCTTGGTTATTCATTTGATGCAACAGCGATTGGGTGCGCCGAGTGAAATCATGGCGGCTGTCGGGCATGGCCGCGCATACGGCACGCCGAGCCAAATGCTGATGCGCAGGTTGCCGTCGATTGCCGATTGCGGTTTATGGCACCGGCTGGCGGTGATAGAAACGTGTCCAAGCTATGCATTGTTGACCGATATCGGCAACGATATTTTGTATGAATCGCCGCCGGAGCAGCTATTGCGCGCGGTGGCATGGTGTATTTCGCGATTGCAGCGGCAGCCGGTGCAGATTGTCGTGACCAATTTGCCGCTGCGGTCGATTGAACGATTGTCCGAGGGACGTTATCTCATTTTCCGCAATTTGTTTTATCCGTTTTGCAAGCTTTCCCTGGTTGAAACGGTACGCCGCGCGCGTATTGTCCATGCGGGGCTGTTGGATATGGCGGCAAGCATGCATTTCAAGTTATACGAGCAAGATCCGGTGTGGTTCGGTTTGGACGGTATCCATGCGAATTATTGGTGTTGGCAACAAATAGAACTGTCCGGTTTTATAGCAAATAAATTGTCCGCTTTGGTATTAGCGCAGTGAACCCCTGTCGGTGCTCATTGCGAAGCTGTGGCGGCGGATTTTCGCAGCAGCATTTCATCGTGTTTTATTTCCAGCCCAATTTCATCGTAAGTGGCAATTTTCCGGGGGCCGTGCAGGATTGCCAATTTGCCGTCTGGATAACGCAACACAGTTACTTTAGCCTTCACGTAATGACAGCGATGCTGATCGGCAGGAATTTGTAGCTTCATGTTGTTAAAACTAATGCAGTTGTCATGACCCACTATGCGTTCGTGACGCTCGCACAGGAAATCTCCAAGTTCCCCGCCGATCCAGGGTACAAAGGCTGAACCTTCTACCGCAGCTGCCCGCTTAAATTCAGCATTGAAAGCCGGCATGTATACTTCCTTCAGATAGCGGTTTGCCGCTTCCATGTCGTTGATGCCTGCCAGTGCCAATTCTTTGGGCAGGCGTTCTTGATGTGTGCGAAACATGCGTTCACTTCTTCCCCGTGCCTGTGGCGAATATGCCGCAATCATTTCTATCCCAAGCCGCTTCATGGCGTCTCCAAATTGCGTCAGATTGACTTTGTCGACTTTGCCACCAGCCTCCGGTGTGTGCCAGTAGTGACTGCCTCGGTCTGAATAAAAAGAACAGAACAATCCATGTTTCTCAATCACTTCCAGAACACCCCTGAAACTGCTGGCAGTGCCTTCTTCGTCAACAAAAAACATCGAATACTGTTCATTGGTGGCGTCATCCATGGTGACAATCAAATCCCACTGCTGATTCGCCACCCATTCATGCGTACTGCCGTCCTGATGGATCATCATCCCAGTCAGCGGTGAACGTTCGCGGTGCATCCGATGAGCACCTCGCTTTGGCGCTCGCTTGATCAATCCGGCTTCTTGCAGCCGATTCTTAACCCACGTATAACTGCGTGTGCCATCGTCCTTGCGATACCACGAATGAAAATGCATGGCATTCCACCCAACATAATGGCTGCGGTATTGCTCCGTCAGTCGCATTACCTCATCGACCGGCGCGCAGCGATGCGATGCTTGGGTTAATCGCTTATCCAATAATGCATCCAGCCCGCCTTCCTCATATTTGTTCATATAACGCCGAAATGTGCGATCACATACACCCAGCAGCAGTGCCGCGTCTGCATAGGTTATTCTTCCATTTCTGCATTTCTCGTACGCTTCTTCAAATCTCATCTTCCGTGTCTCCTGTAACCATTCTGTCCGTTTCATCTCTTGCCCTCCTTGGGCTTGGATAATCCGGACAGATCATGTGCTACAAACTCGGACAGTTTATTTGTTCTCTACACCATGCGAATTATTGGCAGCGGAAAGCTTATTACCGCGATATGCTCGCACAATTTCCGGTGCCCGATCGGATTTCCACATCCCGGCAACAAGCGTATTCACTCACCTGGCAACAGCGGCCGACCGTTGCTTTCAAGACAGTGTTCGGACGCACAATCAATTGTCCGCAACCCAGCGGCCGGTTGTCGGATGGATCGATAATCTGTAAGTATTAATGGTATGGTGATTTTGAAAAGAAAATTTTGCAGTCAATCGGTTGAAATTTCATGGCGGACGGTACGGTCTATTTGGTCAGAATGAGTTTTTCATTGCGGGTGATGCATAAGCGGTATTCCTCACCTTTATGCACAATAATCACTTCGCGTGCAGTGCCGAATAACTGCTCCGTGCTTAGCTCCGGCTTGTTCGAGTACGACGGCGGCGAAGGCGTTTTTGTGTCCTGTTTTTGCGTGATGTCTAAGTCCATAGATTCACTGGGTATGTCAAATTGCTTATCCATAAATGAGGGCGAGGGTAATTATTCGCAAAATCTTATGCTTTTCCGTTTGTGCTGAATTTTCTGATATGTTCGCTATCGTTTGGCTTTTCTTCGATTGCGCCACATAACAAACCCGGTTGCAAACAGAATCAATGGCATCAATCCAATGAAAAATTGCAAAACACGAGTATATGTTCCGCCTATTGCACCGGTATGTGTCGGGTAAAGTACATTGTAGATTCGTGTGCCTGAAGAAGCGGCTGCGGTGTCTTCCACGCGTAAAACTTTGCCTGTGTATTGATCGAAGTAAATGAAATTCCTTCCGTTGGGATGGGATTCTTCCGGCAATTTCTTGCGTATTACGAAGGGAGCTTGCGATGTTTGGGGAAAATTAACCCAGGTGATTGCCGCGTCGGGGATGATGCGCTCCGCCTGTTGCAGCAATTCATCAATCGGAAATAATGTTTTTCCCGTATCGGAGTAGGTGGAAGCGGGAGGGACAGGTCTTGGCGGACTGGCCGTCAAGAAGTTGGCAAGTTCCGCCGCAGCCTTGTTATACACCAGCGAGGCGCCGGTAACGGCAATAATCAAGAGAAAAAATAATGAATAAATACCCATTGCTCGATGCATATCAAAAACAACCCTCCTCCATGGCGCGCGCCAGTTTACTTTAAGGCCTTGAGTAATCTTCCCTTTGCCATTGGGCGGCCACCACAAAACGAAACCGGTGATGCTGATGAAGACTAACAACAACGCGCTGGCACCCAAGATATTTTTACCGGCTTCGCCGATCAGCAAATCGTGATGCAAAAGTGCGATCCAGCCTATAACGGTATCTTTTTCCCGATGCGCGCCCAGAATCTTTCCGCTGTAAGGGTCGGCATAAACCAATAAGTCATGCGTGTTATTCATTCTTACCTGATAGGTTTGCCGTGGCGTGCGCGGCATGCGCACGGAGAAAATCCTGTCTTCCGGATAGGTGTCTTGCACCGTATCCAGCACCGCTTGGAATGGAACTTGTGCATCGCGGACAGTGGTATCCATCAACTGCGGAAACGCCAGTGTTTCAATTTCCTCCCGGAAGACGACCATGCTGCCGGTCAATCCGCTTAGTACCAGGATCAAGCCTGCTGTCAGACCAAGATAGAGATGAAAATTGAAAATAACCCTGCGTAATTTCATGTCAGCCGATCACTCGCCTATGGGCGTGAATGTCACGATAACCGAAGATCAAGAAACTCGCTCTACTCCGGGATACATCTGAAAAATCAGAATTCCATCCGGGCCACGGCTTTAAACATGATGGGAGCGCCTACGCCGAGCAAGCCATTACCTGCGGTACTCCAGTAATCTTCATTGGTGACGTTATCCAAAACTCCCTGGAATGTAGTGCGTCTTCCGGCAATGCGGGTCTGATAGCGTCCGCCCAGCGACAGCAGCACATAGTCGTCGACGAAAGCCTGATTCGCGGTATTGACCGGACGCCTGCCGATATAATACACACCGCTGTTAACGGATAATCCCGTTACGAATGGCAGGCGGTATTCCGCGAATATGCTGGCTGTGCGTTCCGGTGTATTGTCGGGAATTTTTCCGTATGTCGCGGAGTTTTCCTTATTCAATTGTTCCGCGTCCATGAATAGAGCGGAACCGATCAGCGATAATCGACTGGTGATTTCTCCGGAAGCCGATAATTCTATGCCTCGGTATCTTGCCATGCCATTGAGTACGAACCGGTTGGCGGCATCGATTGTTGTCGATGCGCGTTCGATTTCAAAGCCGGCAAGTTGCAGCAATATTCCTTCGGCAAGCATTGCCTTAACACCAACCTCTTTCTGCTTGGATATGGCTGGAGCCAAAATTTCGCCATGATTGGCGCGATTGGCGGGCGCTTGTCCGCTTTCTTCAACGCCTTCGATATAGCTACCGTATATCGACACGTAATCGACGGGCTTGTACATCAAAGCAAATGATGGATTGACGCTATTCGCTTTGTAATGTGTCGTGGTCGAGGAGCTTTCGTAAAAACTGCCGCGTACGCCCAAGGTGGCTTGCAATTTGTCGCCAAATAAGATGCGATCCGAGAAATATACGCCAAGATCGGTGATCTGTGATCGGTTAGGACCAAACGGCGCAGTTGGAGATCTGGATGCGATATTGAGCGGGTGATAGAGATTTTGTGCGGTATCGAATGTAGATGCCGTACGGGGATTTTGTTTCCGTTCATTGCCGATAAAACCGAATGTGACTTCATGCGTGATCCAATTGCCCCAAGGCATGCGTCCGTGCAATTCGGCGCGAAGATTCTCGTTATCCCATATTTGGTTGCGGTTAAAGAAAGTGCGTAGCGTGCCATCCCCGGTGGTAAGATTGTAATTCATGAGCTGGGAAAAATTCCGATCGCGCATGGTTGTTGCTTTACCGACCTCGAACAAAAACGCCCAATTGTTTGTAATCGCATAATCGGCACGTAATAACAAATTAGTCGCTTCAGCATCGTATTTCTGCCACTCTCCGGCAAAATTGCGGCGCGCGTCCGGTACACTCGGCAGGGTAATCACGCCGTTAACCGGAGCTAACACCTGAATCGCCGCTTGTTCGGAAACTTCCTTGCGATAGTGTTCCACATCGAACTTAAGGGAAAGTCTGTCGTTGACTCGCCAATCGAAGGCACCCGAGGTGAGCGCGCGATGGCCTGAAAAATTTTCAATGCCGAATTCCTCGTGCCCAGCCAACAAATTAATACGCGCTCCGAATTGTTGCGTATCGCCGAAGCGGCGGCCAACATCGAGATGACCGTTGAAGCCGCCGTAATGATTGGATAGCATTGTGAAAGTGGTTACCGGCTCACTGCCGGCCCGTTTGGTGACCAGGTTAACGATACCCGATGGAGGCACAAATCCGTAGTATAGCGATGAGGTGCCTTTGAGCACCTCGACGCGTTCCTTGTTTTCCATCGGAATGTCAATCAGGTTGATAATGGGCAATGCGCCGTTGAGCCGGTAATTGCTGCGGTTCTCGACCAAGATGCCGCGAATCGCGATATTGTCATAGGTAGAGCCGTTCAACTGCGAGCGCGTAACGCCGGCAGTATTTTGCAAGGCACCGAACAAGCTGGTTGTCGCCTGTGCGTCCATGACCTCTCGGGTGATCACATTACTGGTCTGCGGAACATCAAGTGGAGCCATATCCCGGAATGTACCCAGTTGGATCGTTTTGGAAAGAAAACTGCCTCTGCGTTCGCCTTCGACAACCACAGCCGGAAGCTTTTTGCCTGTGGCCGATTGACTCTCGGATTGATCTTCGGGTTGCTGTTTTGTTTCAGCCGGTTGCTGTTTCGATTTTTCTTGTTTTGTGTCTTGTTGCGTTGGGGCTGGTGTTTGCGCTTGAGCGGCGAAAGCCAACAGCGTCATTGACATGGCCAGCAGTTTCTTGTTCATGGAACCTCCGGATAAATAATGGATTCATGGCTGGCTCCTTGAGAAAGTGGCTGGCTACCTATAACAATTCTTATTCAAAAGACAATGAGAATCATAATCATTCCTGTGTATAATGTCAAGATTGATTGACCGCAAGCACTAGCGATACGATTTTTCCAAAATCAGTACGCGGTACCCTACCTGCCGGTTTGTGCGATTGCTCAAGTTAGGAAATCTTCCGGCTACATATCGATCCAACGGACATATTTTTGTTTGCAGAAATGGAGGAAATGCGGGCTGTTCTTGTAACAAAGGGACAGAAATATTGCAGACTGGCAACGGGGATGGAAATTGATGTCGAGTTGTTTTCGGAGGATATAAATTCCCGGTTCTGGCGCGATGCATGATCTCGTCAGGATCGACGTGATAGCCGTTCCGGGATGAGTCCACTTCTACAAGATCATAATCGAGCAGCAGACAAGGGATATATTTCAGCTTGAGTTGCCGTGCCGCTGCCAAGCGATGATGACCATCCATTACCGCCAAGCTGGTACGTTCAACAGCAATGGGAATACGCCAAAGCTGTTCCTGCCGGATGGCATCGGCCAGGCTGACAGCATGTTCGGGATAATGATGTTCATTTGGCCGGATTTTTTTTACAGAAACGAAATGAATGGGAAACGAGCAGAGCATTATGGAATTCTCCTTGGTTAGTTATTCAGGAATACCCGTTCGGGATAAGGATGACTCAGGAAATCATGGTGCGAGATATGCCAGCCGTAGGCTCCTGCCAATAAAAAAACAACGCAGTCGCCAGCTCGCAGGCGTTCCATATAAACATCGCGGGCAAGCGTATCCTTGGGTGTGCACAATTCGCCGCAAATCGTGACGGGGGCATTATGGACTGCCGGTCGTGCGAATGGATAGCGCCAGCTATCGCGTGCCATTACCATGAAGGGATGATTATGCTGCCAGGATACCGGCAACCGAAAATGATGCGATCCGCCGCGCAGTATCGCAAAATACTTGCCATAGGCAGCCTTTACATCAATGACTTCACTTAAGTAATAACCACAATCCGCCGAGATAAAACGTCCGCATTCGAAAATTATTTGAAAGTCGGGTTGATAGGCCGCGATAAGCAGGGATAATCCGGCGCAAAACTCTTTCCAGTCGAAGGATTCCTCCGGATCGGCGTAATTGACACCAATGCCGCCGCCCACGTTCAGCCAATCAAACCTTAATTCGTAACGGTTTTGCCAGGTTTTCACCAAATTGAAGTAGTGTTCTACCAAAGCAAGATGGGTATGTGCATTCAGGTTGTTGGAAATCGCATGGATATGCAGACCCTTGAGGCGGATGCCTGGTAAAGTTCGGATAAGCTCAAGTAGCGCCGGGATTCGCGCTTCTTCGATTCCAAATTGGGTGGCTTGCCCACCCATTCGCAATGTCGCCTGCTGAGGCACGTGAGCGGGATTTACGCGCAGCAAGATATCCGCTGATTGACCACGGTGCCGCGCTATCCAGTCGAGACGCCGCAATTGATGCTCGCTTTCTATATGGATCAGCATGGTTCGAAGATCAAGCGCGCCCTCCAATTCGATGTCACTTTTGCCGGGGCCGCCGAATATGATCGGAACGGAATCACTGACGGCACGTGCATGCCTGATTTCGCCCAGCGATGCCACTTCAAAGCCATCGGTATGATCGAGCAATGCTTTCAGTATTGGCGCATCGCTGTTTGCTTTGATGGCATAAAAAAGCTTGCATTGTTTGGGTAAATAATCGCGCAGCATCTTTGCGCGCCGACGCAGATGCGCCAAGTCGTAAAGATAGGCGCAAACCGGTTGTGTGCAGCGGTTCATGTAATCATGAAAATGTTGCGGATTCATAGCGTGGCAACCTTATTTTGATGCTGATTCAGATGGTTTGCCATCGCACGGCGTGTAATGCCGCGATCGTCACCGAGGACAAACATTCGGACTCCATCGTGATACCAGCGATCGAAATCCTCCGGTATTCGTGGCAATGCACAGAATATTTTATTATGGCAGCGTGCAGCCGCATGAATATCTAATATGGCTGCACGTACATCGGGATGACGGGTTTGCCAAGGTAGGCCAAACGATTGCGAGAGATCTGCGGCACCCTCAAGCAACACATCGATTCCATCCGTTGCCGCAATATTTTTTGCTTGCGCAAGACCATTGAGATCTTCGATCATCGCTATCACCAATATGTGCTGTTGCGCGGCATACATGGAATCGGTTAAGTCATCACGTCCATAGCGGCTATGACAAGTGGAATTCAGACTGCGCTTTCCCAATGGCGAGAAATGGCAAAGATGCACCGCATCTCGTGCTTCTTGCTCGGTACGAATATGAGGAAACACAATCCCTTCCGCACCGGCATCCAATGCCTGCAATGCTTGGTGATGCGCGGCTATGCGAACTAACGCTGCTATGTTGCTTGCCCGTGCCGCCAACAGCATGGCGGATAGCTGTTCGGCGCTAATCAAGGTGTGTTCCAGGTCGATCACCACAAAATCGTAACCGGCCGATGCGATTATTTCTATGCTTAAGGCGGACGGAGTGGAGCAGAACAAGCCATAAACCGTGTCACCCCCTTTCAGACGCGCCTTCAAATACATGTCAATTCCTTTGACAGTACAAGCGGATTCGGCGCACGCCGCGTGCGTAACCGGATTTCCGGCTGGAAGCGCCGGCTGGCGAGTAATTCGATGCCCACTTCCGCAGCGAAACAATCGAATAATGAATAGCGTGCGGCACTTTGGGGATTGTTTTTCTGATGCGTTAGCAGCACCTCGCTAGTGATCCGCCAGAATTGCTTTTCTGTCATGTCATAATGACATAGAAATAACCATGACAACTCCGCCAAGCTGACAAAGAAAAGCGCATCAAAAGTAAAATCCCGCAATTCATCGGCGCTGTCGGTTTCCAGAAATGAATTGGGATTGATCTGTGCATGTGTCGCCGGTGGTGCGGTAAGTACAGGTGCGGGAGCGGACAGCAAAGCTTTGCTGAAACGCACGCCGTCGTGAAAATCCTTAAGCGCTACCCTTGTTGGTAACCCATCCCGATGCAGCAGAATCATGTTCTGGGCATGGGATTCCAATGCAATTCCGTGTTCCCAGAGAAGATGGAGTACCGGTAAATATACGCGTTCGATCAATCTTTTTAACCAGGATTCGGGGCCATGACGATATACCCACGGATCAATAAACGGTCTGCCATCGCTATCGATATGCAATACAGCGGTCATCGGTGCCGCTTGTTCTTCCGGATCCAGATAGCTGTGTACACTTTCTCTCCAGATACAC
>SXJH01000005.1 GCA_005779435.1 Nitrosomonas sp.
ATTATCGCCGTGCATTGCCGATACCGCGCAAGGATCGCCCAAACCAAGCTCGAAAAACTCCGCCGTTACCACCGCAGTAGCCATACCTTCCGTCTTGTTCACCACCAGCACGATTTTCTGTCCGGTTTTGCGCAATTGCTCAGCGATGATTCGATCATGCGCGGTAACGCCCTGGCGGCCATCAACAATAAATAGCACCTTATCCGCTTCATCGATGGCTTGCATCGTCTGCTTCGCCATCGCGTGCATGATGCCGTCTTTGACCACCGGTTCGAGTCCGCCGGTATCCATCACCAAATAGGGCTTCCCGCCGACTCTGCCGATACCGTAATGACGATCCCGAGTCAGTCCGGGGATATCGGCAACGATGGCGTCTCGCGTCCGCGTCAACCGATTAAACAAAGTGGATTTGCCGACATTCGGACGGCCGACCAGAACAAGTGTTGGTTTCATGATTTTCTGATGCTGCCGGACATGCCGGGCTTATTAAATAGCGACTAAATAGCGGAAATCAGAATTGCGTACTGAACGCAAAAACGCCACCTTTGACCGTTTGCAATGCAAAACCATCCGGCAAAGGGCTGATTGAATTTTTAACTGGAGTGCCGTCGGTCGCCGCACGGGCAAGCAATGCGCCATCGTAATTGCGCAATAAATTCACAAACCCCTGATCGTCCGCAACAACGATATATTGTCCTTTGATAATCGGTTTTGTCAGTTTCTTGCTGCCCAGCTTGCTTTGCTTCCACATGGTAGCACCGCTGATCAAATCGTAGGCGACAACAACGCCTTTTTCTTCTGTAACATAGACATAATCATTGTCCATCGCCAAACCGGCGCTACTGGAAGATTCACGGCTCCATATCGGCGTACCGTCGTTGATTGCAAAACAACCGACACGGCCTTGATACGCCACGGCGCAAACAAAGCGGTTATTCACCTGCGGTGTGCTGGTGATGTCGGTCATGCGTTCAAGTTCGGTAACCCCGCGCGGTTGCGAAACCGGCACTTCCCAGCCGACATTACCGTTGCTTAAACTCAAAGCCGCCAGTTTTCCGCCTGGAAAGCCTGCAAAAACGCCGCCATGCGCAATCGTTATTCCAGCCGCGCTGCGAACGGTCAATGGCGGGGTCGCGCCTTGATAAATCCATTTTCGTTTACCGTCGATGGCATCGAGTCCAAAAATCCGGCCATCGACCGTCCGCACCACCACCACATTTTGCTGTACTTGCGGCGCACTCAGTATTTCACTGGTTACTGAGGATTGCCATACCATATGACCTGCATCGTTATACGCCAGCACCTCCCCTTTGAAGGTTCCGAGGAGAATCAATCCATCGCCGATACCGATTCCGGCTGAGAATTTATTTTTGGTTGCAATCTGCCACAATTGCTTGCCGGTTGTTACATCATATTTGGTCAGCGTTCCGCTTTCATCGGCGGCGTAAACCGCCGTGTATTCGGCTGCGATGTCGAACGAAGCCATTTCGTTCTCGCTGAGTTTATTCTTCCATTTCAAGGGAATCTTCTCAGCCGCCTTGAGCGCATCGAGTTCTTCCTTTTCGTAAACAATGACCTCTTCTTTCTCGAAAATATCGGAAATTTGCGTACTCAAATCTTCGATGATACGCATATCGAACGGATTCCAGGAGCTGGCGCACCCCGCCAGCGACAAGGAAAACACTATCCCCAATAACCCAATTCGCCCGGATTTAACGAAATTCAACAATACGATCACGTCGGCAATTATTCGGATTCGCCCAGTTCGTCCAGCTTCATTTGCACGATATTGTAATAATTGCCGCTACGACTCAATTTATCGATCGCAGCCTGATAACTCAATCGGGCTTCTGAAATTTTCTGTACGGCCGCTTGGATATCGCCCTTACGATCCAGAAACAATCCGGCAAAAGCTTCGTTATGTCCCGCACTGAGCAGGCGTAACGCTTCGTCGTACTTTCCCTCTTCCAGTAAAATTCCGGACATTCTCAGCCGTGCCAGATCGTGCATTTCGGTTTCTTTGGCATGATCGACGATCCATTGCAAATGCTGGATCGCGCGTTTGGTATTGCCAGCTTGCACATCCGCTTGCGCTGCAATCAAAGCGGCACGCGGCGCGTAACCGCTGGAAGGATAGCCTTCGGTCAGTAGTTGCGCGGCATCGTTGATCCTCGTGGCATCGCCCCCGCTTTGCACTTGCTGTAATAAGGCATACAGATCGGCTGCCTGCTGCGCCTGTTTCTGTTGATAAAACTGCCAAGCTTTCGTAGCACCTGCAGATACCAATACAATGGTCAGCACGATGGTGATCGTATTGCCGAATCTTCCCCACCAGGCTTTGAGTCCATCCATTCTCTCTTGATCTTCATGCGAATAGGCCATGGTATTTTCCCTATTAATTTCGAGTTATTGTCGATTCAAATCTTATTGCCGAATCATTTCCGTTACTTCGCTCAATGCAAGTCTCGTTTGCTCGGCGGCTTCGCGCAACGGCTTCAACGTAACTTGTTGCACATTGCATTCATCGTCGCCCAATATGATCGCAAAACGCGCACCGGACGCATCGGCTTTTTTCATTTGCGATTTGAAGCTCCCGCCGCCGCAATGCAAAACGATATCGAGTCCTTCATTACGCAAAAATTCAGCGCACTGCCATGCATAGCGCATCGCTTGCTTACCTTGGTGAACGATATACACATCCGGAACCGGCGGATCGATGATTTTCCCGCATTCTTGCATCAGAGCAAGCAAACGCTCCACACCCATCGCAAACCCGCATGCCGGCGCCGGTTTTCCGCCCACTTGCTCGACCAGCCCGTCGTAGCGCCCGCCCGCACAAACCGTTCCTTGCGCGCCCAGCTTATCCGTTACCCACTCAAATACGGTTCGATTGTAGTAATCCAATCCGCGCACCAGGCGCAAATTGATTTCAAAATCGATGCCTTGATCGCGCAAAATCCGTTGCAATGTTTCAAAATGCACGCCGGATTCTTCGTCTAAATCGTCTATCAATTTGGGGGCATTCTCAATCAATGCTTGCATCTGCGGATTCTTGCTGTCCAAAATGCGCAGCGGATTGGTGTGCAAACGCCTCAGCGAATCTTCGTCAAGGCTGGCGTGATGCTGCTCAAAATACTTAATCAGCCGAGTGCGATGCAACGCACGCGATTGCGCGTTCCCCAGCGTACTGATTTCCAGCCGCAACCCGGAAATGCCCAGTAAGTTCCATAAACGAGCGCACATCACGATCAGTTCCGCATCGATATCCGGCCCGGAAAAACCCAGCGCTTCCACGCCGACCTGATGAAACTGCCGGTAACGGCCTTTTTGCGGGCGCTCATGCCGGAACATCGGTCCCAGGTAAAAAAGCCGCTGCGCCCCGTTATATAAAAGATTATGCTCGATCGCGGCACGCACGCAAGATGCGGTGCCTTCCGGCCGCAGCGTGAGGCTGTCATTGTTGAGGCGATCGATGAAGGTATACATCTCTTTTTCAACGATATCCGTCACTTCGCCGATCGAGCGCACGAACAAATCGGTTTGTTCGACAATAGGCGTGCGAATATTCCGGTAACCATAAGCCGATAGCCAGCGTTGAACGGTCTGCTCAAAAAACGCCCACCGATAGGATTCTTCCGGGAGAATGTCATTCATCCCGCGAATTGCTTTAACTGCGTTCGCCATCAGACCGCTTTTCTCGGATACTTTTCACGCACGTAGTTATCGACAATTTGACGGAATTCGTTGGCGATGTTATCGCCTTTCAAGGTGACTGTTTTCTGCCCGTCGACAAATACCGGCGCTACCGGCGTTTCACCGGAACCGGGCAAGCTGATGCCGATATTGGCGTGCTTACTTTCCCCAGGACCGTTAACGACACACCCCATCACCGCCAGCGACATATTCTCCACACCTTCGTACTGCTCGCGCCATGTCACCATTTCATCGCGCACATGCGCTTGAATGCTTTCCGCCAATTCCTGGAAGTAGGTGCTGGTGGTACGCCCGCAACCCGGACAAGCTGCCACCAAAGGCACAAACGCGCGCAACCCCATGGTTTGCAATATCTCCTGCGCCACAATCACTTCGCGCGAGCGCGAACCGCCCGGCTCCGGCGTTAACGAAATACGAATGGTATCGCCAATTCCTTCTTGCAACAGTACCGCCAACGCCGCCGTTGACGCCACGATACCCTTAGACCCCATACCTGCTTCGGTCAATCCCAAATGCAACGCGTAATCGCATCGTTTAGCCAATTCGCGGTAGACCATAATCAAGTCTTGCACGCCGCTGACTTTACACGACAAAACGATTTTATTGCGCGGCAAGCCGATTTCTTCCGCTTTGGCGGCACTTTCCAGCGCGGAAGTGATCAACGCCTCGCGCATCACATATTTGGCATCCTGCGGATCGCTGGATGCGGCATTCTGATCCATAATGCGCGCCAGCATTTCGGGATCGAGGCTCCCCCAGTTGACGCCGATGCGCACCGGTTTATCGTATTTGCAGGCCGTTTCGATCAGTGTCGCAAATTGCTCGTCGCGTTTCTTGCCATGACCGACATTGCCGGGATTGATGCGGAACTTTGCCAATGCTTGAGCGCATTCCGGATAACTGGTCAGCAATTTATGCCCGTTAAAATGAAAATCGCCGACCAGCGGCACATGACACCCCATCGCGTCCAACCGTGCGCGAATTTCCGGCACCGATTTAGCCGCCTCCATGGAATTGACGGTAATGCGCACCAATTCGGAACCGGCGCGCGCCAATTGCGCGACTTGCTCGGCGGTTGCGACTTCATCCACGGTATCGGTATTGGTCATCGACTGCACCACAACTGGTGCGCCGCCGCCCAGC
>SXJH01000229.1 GCA_005779435.1 Nitrosomonas sp.
CGAAACCAAGCCGTCGGCGCAACTGGGCAAAGCGCATCGCATCGACGATGCTGCGGGCCGTTATATCGAGTTCTGTAAAAGCACATTTCCTTATCATCTCGATTTACGCGGACTTCGCATCGTGGTCGATTGCGCCAATGGTGCCGCCTACCACATTGCACCGCATGTAATGCACGAATTAGGGGCCGATGTTATTGCAATCGGCGCCGATCCGAACGGATTGAACATCAATCTTGATTGCGGTGCCACGCATATTGCGGCTTTGCAAGAGGCGGTCAAGCACCATCGTGCCGACTTAGGGATTGCCCTCGACGGCGACGGCGATCGCGTCATGATGGTCGATAAAAACGGCAAGCATTACGATGGCGACCAACTGGTTTATATCATTGCCAAGCACCGCCAGCAAAAGAAAACATTCACCGGCGGCGTTGTGGGTACGCTGATGACGAATTTCGCCATCGAGCATGCGTTCGGAAAAATGAAAATCCCGTTTTTGCGAGCGAATGTGGGGGATCGTTACGTGTTGGAATTGCTGAAACAGCATGGCTGGCAATTGGGCGGAGAAGGCTCCGGACATATCATTTGCTACGATAAGCATACGACCGGAGACGGCATCATTTCCGCGCTGCAAGTGTTATACGCGCTGCGCGACAATGACAAGACGCTGGCGGAATCGATGCGCGGCGTTTCGCTGTATCCGCAGCGGTTGATCAATGTCAAAGTTCCCAAGAGCTTTAATCTTGGCCGGAACAAAGCGATAGCGGCGGCGCAGCAAGAAGCCGAAGCCGATCTTAACGGCAAGGGGCGTGTGCTGATTCGCGCATCGGGTACCGAGCCGCTGGTTCGGGTAATGGTGGAAGGGGAATCCGAGCGGAAAATTAACGATTGGGCGGAGCATATCGCTAAAACGGTGGAACATTCCGATCAATCGTAGCCGTTGTCATAATTCTGTCATAATTTTCGCATAGCATACGCGTCGATTCATCGCGGTTTTTTATTACGTTATTTTTTGGAGCATAATCAATGTCGAACGCATTTCACTTTAAAGCACTCACTACAGCCGCTATTCTCAGTGCAGCTATTGTTATCGGAACGGTTCATGCCAGTCCTATCGTAAAAATCGACGGCTCCAGCACGGTATTTCCGATTACCGAAGCCGTCGCGGAAGATTTTCAGATCAGTAAGCGCGGTGCGGTGCGCGTAACTGTCGGTATATCCGGTACCGGCGGCGGATTCAAAAAGTTTTGCCGCGATGAAATCGATATCGTCAATGCTTCTCGCCCCATCACCGCGATGGAAATGGAAGCCTGTAAACAACAAGGCGTGCAATACATCGAAATGCCCATTGCGTACGATGCGCTGACTGTGGTCATCAATCCCAAAAATACTTGGAGCAAAACCATTACGGTAGACGAACTCAAGAAAATTTGGGAGCCGGAAGCGCAAGGCAAAATTGTTAATTGGAATCAGATCAATCCCGAGTGGCCGGACAAAAAAATCAAGCTGTACGGCCCCGGCGCGGATTCGGGCACTTTCGAATACTTTACCGAAGCCATCGTCGGCAAAGCCAAATCAAGCCGGGGCGATTTCACTGCATCGGAAGACGATAATGTCTTAGTGCAAGGGGTTGCCAGCGACAGTTATGCGCTCGGCTTCTTCGGTTTTGCTTATTACATTGAAAATAGCAAGAAAATTTACGCCGTCGCCATCGACAGCGGCAACGGCGGCGTGATTCCATCGGCTGCGGCAGTTGAAAACAACAGCTATAAGCCGTTGTCGCGCCCGATATTCATCTATGTCAATGCCAAGTCTGCCGATAAGCCGGAAGTTGTGGATTTCGTGAATTTTTACATGAAAAATGCACCGGAACTGGTTACCGAGGTCAAATATTTCCCATTGTCTAAAGCAATATACGATTTGAATCTCGATCATTTGAATAAGAGAAAAGTCGGCACGGTATTCGAACATGGCGCGGGCGTTAACGTAAAACTGGAAGAAGTGCTCAAGAAGGAACCGCGACTGTAATTGCAATCGTTCCATATCGTGCGGCAATGCCGGTTTTGTTCGTGAACCGGCATTGCCGCAACATCGTCTGTCCTGTGCCGTAATAAACATGGATTTTCTGCCCGTCTTCCTCACCATTCGAAATAAAACTTGCCTGGTCGTGGGCGGCGGTGAAGTTGCCGCGCGTAAAGTAGCGCTATTGCTGCAAGCGGGTGCGCAGGTTCTCGTGGTTTCCCCGGATTTATGCGCTGTGCTGCGAGACTATCTGGTACAAGGCAAAATCCGGCATGAAGCAACGCATTTTCGGTCCGGGCATTTGCAGAATGTCCATTTGGTTATTGCCGCAACCGATGACGGCAGCATCAATCGGCTTGTTTCCGAGCTTGCGCAACAGCAACGTATCCCGGTCAATGTCGTCGATAACCCGGATTTGTGCAGTTTTATCATGCCATCCATCGTCGACCGTTCACCGCTAATGATCGCCATATCCAGCGGCGGGCAATCGCCCGTGCTGACAAGATTGTTGCGGGCGCAATTGGAAACGATGATTCCGGTTGCTTACGCGCGGGTTGCCGCGCTGGCCGGACAATTCCGCCAGCAGGTGCGGCGCCGTTTCACGTACCCGGAAAAACGCCGCCTATTTTGGGAAAAGGTCTTGCAAGGCTCTTTTACCGAATTGATTCTGTCGGGCAAGGAGCAAGCCGCGCAGGATCATTTGCTGCAATCGCTGCAACAGGAAAGCGACGCACCGGCGCAAGGCGAAGTGTATTTGGTCGGCGCCGGGCCGGGCAATCCGGATTTGCTCACGTTTCGCGCCATGCGCCTGATGCAGCAAGCCGACGTTGTCGTTTACGACCGCTTGGTTTCGCAGCAGATCCTCGACATGGTGCGCCGCGACGCAACGCGCATTTACGCCGGAAAAGAACGCAATCGGCATACCCTGGCGCAAGAATCCATCAACCAACTGCTGGTTAGATTGGCGCAAGAAGGCAAGCGAGTATTGCGACTTAAAGGCGGTGATCCGTTTATTTTCGGCCGGGGCGGCGAGGAAATAGAAACCCTGGCCGCACATCACATCCCGTTCCAAGTCGTGCCTGGCATCACCGCCGCATCGGGGGTTGCCGCCTACGCCGGAATTCCGCTCACGCACCGGGATTACGCGCAATCGTGTATTTTTGTTACCGGGCATCTGAAAAATAACACCATCGATCTGGATTGGCTGCAGCTCGCCCGTCCGAATCAGACTGTCGTAATTTACATGGGACTGCTGGGCTTGCCGGTTTTATGCCGGCAATTGATCGCACATGGTTTGCCGGATATGACGCCTGCTGCGATTATTCAGCAAGGGACTACGGAGCGGCAGAAAGTTGTCGTCGGGACATTGAAAACATTACCCGGCCTAGCCGAATCGGCTCATTTAACACCGCCCACGTTGATTATCGTCGGCGACGTGGTGAGGCTGCATCAACGGTTGGCCTGGTTCAACCCTGATTCCGCCACCGCAAAAGCCGGAATCATCCCGCTGCCGCCGGACACGAAAGATGCATAGCAGTTATGCGACAGGCTTTGCAAATCGCATCGACAAATCAATCGCTTTGACGTCCTTAGTCAGTGCGCCGATTGAGATTCTGTCAACGCCTGTTTCAGCTACCTGGCGCACATTGGACAAAGTAATATTGCCCGATGCTTCCAATACGATTTTTTCACTGCCCTGTCGATGAATACTGGTCACCGCTTCGGTCAATTGGTCGACGGTAAAATTGTCCAATAATATCATTCTAGCGCCGGCTGCAACCGCTTGATGCAGTTGCGGTAGCGATTCCACTTCGATCTGAACGAAAACATTCGCTGACGCAATGGCTTGTGCGTTTTTTAATGCGGGGGCTATGCCTCCGGCGGCGAAAATGTGATTTTCTTTGATGAGAATTCCATCGTGCAAACCAAAGCGGTGATTTGTGCCGCCGCCGCATTTCACTGCGTATTTCTGCGCCAACCTTAGTCCGGGCAGGGTTTTTCGCGTATCAACGATTACTGCACCGGTACCGGCAATGGCATCGACATACCGCCGCGTTTGTGTTGCTACTGCCGATAGCAATTGCAAGAAATTCAGTCCAGAACGTTCGGCCGTTAACAAAGTGCGTGCATTGCCTTTGATGGCGCATAACTGCTGCCCGGCACGAATGTGATCGCCGTCCGTCGCCG
>SXJH01000035.1 GCA_005779435.1 Nitrosomonas sp.
CATATCCAAGCAAAAAAGTGCAGCTTATAAAAACCAATAAAAACAATAGCCTCATGTGGATTTCCCAATTTTTTGTAATCGATTCACCAATTGGTTTTGCAGCTCATCGTTAATCCATGCTTTTCGCGGCACTGCCCAAAGTTTTTCATGTGCGAAGCTTTGGCACTGAAATGCGTTTTCTTCCGGCATAAGCACGGCATCGGCATCGGGAAATTCGATCTCAGCGGCTTTAAATCGATGCTTATCCCGATAGTCGTGCAATTGCGCAGTTAGCCCAGATTGATGCAAGAGATCGAAAAACCATCGTGCATTATCGTCATCGGTCACGGCATGTATTTTCTTGGCCTTAAAATCATCGATAGGCTGCCGAGTTGCCGGATTAAGCACATTGTAAGCCGTGTCGTTAACCAGCTTCATATTATAAGTTTTTCCCCGGTGTGCTAAATTGCTGTGCCGGCCATAAGCCCTGCCGCTGGTGACAACGATGTTGGTTTTCGTTAGTTGTCGAGGGCTCATACGCAAAGGGCCTGCCGGAATAAGCAATCCGTTGCCATGGCTATGCTTGTCGAAATCAACGATCACGATTTCAATGTCACGCTCAAGGCGGAAATCAGTCAAGCCGTCTGTGCAAATAACGATGTTGCAAGCCGGGTGTGCATTCAACAACGCTTTTGCGGCCGCAACCCGATTGCCGCCGATCCAAACGGGGCAGGATTTGCCGCACTGTTGCGCCAGCATGAATGCTTTGCTATCGGTCTCGCGTGCGGCATCGGTAATGGCGCGAGGCGGCCCGGGGTGGTCGGAGCTGCCGCGTGTAATGACTCCGGGAGTGTGGCCGTGCCGCAATAGCGTATCGACGATCCAAACCAAGAGCGGGGGCTTATTGTCGTCGATCAAACTAAGGCTGTCGACCACAATAACCGGCACCGGGAGCCTGGCCGCAGGGAGAATATCCAGCCAATAGCACAATTTCTTTAACGTCAGAAAGTATTCATACGCAATGCTGAGCGGCCACAAAAGGAAATGAAGCGGTGTGATGCGATGCCAATAAAGCTCGGATAATTTCATGGTGTGTTTTTGGTTTAAATTAAGGCGCTAATGTTGTTCATTATTAAAAATTTTTGCATGTCGTCGACATGCTTTGCAAGATTTATGTAAAGATTGCACCGATTAATTGGTGGCGACCGGCATTAACCGCATCGGAAATGAATCGCCATCGATATTACAGTCATACCCGTTTAATGAAAATAAGCAAGAAAATATAACCATGCGCTTAAATCGACTGCTTGTTCCAACCGCATCGGCCGGTAACGAGTCCAAAAAACCGCACCGCATCGCTTATACGGATTGGGGAGACCCGGAAAACCCGCATGTGGTCGTCTGCGTTCATGGATTGACACGAAATTGCCGCGATTTCGATTACCTTGCTCGAGCCCTGCAAAACGACTGCCGGGTGATTTGCGTGGATGTGGTAGGGCGCGGGCAAAGCGATTGGCTGGAGCATGCCGATGATTACGATTACTATCCCTTATATCTTTCGGATGCCATTGCGCTGATAACGTATATTAAAGCGCAATATACGGTGCCGATGACATTGGATTGGGTCGGCATTTCCATGGGGGGATTGATCGGTATGATGCTGACGATACAACCCAACTTGCCGGTCTCAGCCGATAAACTGGTTATCAGCGACATCGGCCCGTTAATTCCCGCTATCGCGCTGAAAAGAATCGCGGAATATGTCGGTAAAGATCCGCGCTTCCAGAGTTTTGACGAATTTAAAGCCTACATGAAAATGATTTCCGCGTCTTTCGGCCCATTGACGGAAGAGCAATGGAATCATTTGGCGGTGTATAGCGTGCGTGAATATTCCGATGGCTCGATGGGTTTCCGCTACGACCCGAGAATTGCGATCAGTTTTAAAACGCATGAGATAAAGGATATCGATTTATGGATGTACTGGGATAAATTAATAACCCCAACCTTAGTGTTGCGTGGCATGAAATCGGATATTCTGTCGGCGGAAACAGCCGCACAAATGAAGATCCGTGGGGCAAAAGCCAAAGTGATTGAGCTAGCGGGTGTCGGACATGCGCCGATGCTGGTCGATGCGGCTCAGATCGATATTGTGCGCGATTTTATTTTAAGTGAGTAATCAGTATTAGTGATGCTAAATTTCACTTAGTCCCAGATTTTAATCAGGCGCATTTTACAGAAGCACTACAATTTGATGCTGCAGATTTCAGTACAGCACTAAAGCACTTCCGAATAAAGTAAGTAGTCGCTCCTTCCAGATGGCCCTGAATTTCCCGCACCGTCATGCCTCGGGCATACAGTGACAGAATCTTATCGTCGAAGCCCGTCCAGCGGGTTTGATGCTTGGGAATGATTTGTGGTTCAAGGCTGCCGTGGCGGTCGCGGGGAATTTCAATTGGCAGTTCGCCGAATTCGCCCTTGAGCGTCTTCTTGCTCTTGCCGTTACGGGTATTTCCGGCAGGGTTGGCAACCGCCTCGTTGCGACCGTGACCAAGGTGTTCAGCCATCTCGGCTTCCAATGCACGCTCGACCAGTTTCCTGGTGAGTTGCTTGAGCAAACCATGCTCACCAATCAAATCCTCGGGTTTCTTGTAATCGGTCAGCAGGCTGTCGATCAATTCGTTGCTTACAGTCATTTCTTCTCCTCGAAAAATAATGGCAGTTTCCTGCCAAATGACCGTTTACACAAAAATTCTTACACCCTCAAGTTGCCGGCAACAAAATGTTATAATCGAGTCATATTTCAGGCGAAGTTATGATTTGATCCGCCTTGACCATGGTTTGCAAAATTTCCCATACGTTGTCGACAATTTTCTCTTGCGCCACTTCATTAGGGTGAATTCCATCGGATTGAAAGAATTCGCGTTTCTCGCCAAATCCAGCCAGCAAAAACGGTACCAGTTTAATTCGATAGTGTTCCGCCAATTGCGGAAAAATAGCTTGAAACTTCTGCGTGTAAGTGATGCCATAGTTAGGCGGCAGTTGCATACCGGCCAACAGAACGACCGCGTTGCGTTTTTGGCAGCTCTCGATGATGGCGGCGAGATTGTCGTAAATGGATTTGATCGATGTTCCGCGCAAACCATCGTTAGCGCCAAGTTCAAGGATAACGATTTCAGGTTGATGTGTTTCCAGTGCTTGTTGAATTCGATTGCGCCCGCCCAGCGTCGTTTCGCCGCTGATGCTGGCGTTGACGATGCGATAATCGGTGTTTTTTGACTGCAATCGCTGTGTCAGCAAAGCAACCCAACCGCTTTCCAGCGGTATGCCATAATTAGCCGAAAGGCTGTCGCCGAAAATCAACACGGTCTTTGTCGATGCGAAGGCAGAGCCGGAATAAATAAAGATTGCAAACAGAATAATCAGGAAAATTTTTTTCATGTCAGAAAATATCGTTAAACGACCTATTTTGTGGACCCAAGCGCTTACTAAGCAAGTCAATACCGGCGATAAGCAACTGACGATACTGCAGGATATTAACTTACAGGTAAATACCGGCGAGGCTGTTGCGATTATCGGCGCATCAGGTTCTGGGAAATCAACCTTGCTTGGTTTGTTGGCAGGATTGGATTTGCCAACCTCGGGAAAAGTTCATTTGGATGAGACCGATATCTTCAGTCTCGATGAAGATAGCCGTGCCGCTTTACGGGGGCGAATTCTGGGATTCGTATTTCAATCTTTTCAATTACTACCGGCACTGACCGCGTTGGAAAATGTCATGTTGCCGCTCGAGTTGATGAAAAAAAACAATGCCGATTCAGTGGCGCAGAGGTTGCTGGATCGCGTCGGGTTGGCGAAGCGCGTCGAGCATTATCCTAAGCAACTGTCCGGCGGAGAGCAGCAACGCGTTGCCATCGCGCGCGCTTTTGCAACGGAACCGAAATTATTGCTGGCCGACGAACCTACCGGAAATCTCGATTCAGCCACCGGCGTGCAAATTATCGAATTGATGTTTGAATTGAATCGCGAACACGGGACAACCCTGGTTTTAGTGACGCACGACGAAGCATTATCTAAGCGCTGCTCGCGCCAAATCCGCCTGGCGGACGGCAAACTCGTACTGTAATTTCTCTGCAATGGTAAGGAAACGCTGATTCATTCGGCGAACGAGATGAAGCACGAGGCGAACGGAACGCAGCAACCGAGACCTATCGACACGATAGGCGAGGGAGCAAGTGTCGCGCATTGATGCGATTCGCTCGTACAGCCAATAAATCAGCGTTTCCGTAATTGTTTTTGTCAGAATGGATAATTAATCCGGTTTAATAAATACATCGTTTACTTTAATGAATAATATTGGTTTGTCGTTCAAAATGTTGTTTCGCGATTGGCGCGCAGGTGAGCTCAATGTCTTGGCGCTGGCATTGATCGTTGCTGTCGGCAGCATGACAACGGTCGGTTTTTTTGCCGATCGCGTTGAATTGGCGTTAGCGCGCGAAAGCAATCAATTGTTGGGGGCGGATTTGCTGGTTATTTCAAATCAGCCGATACCGGAACAATATATGCAAGAAGCCGCGCAGCGGGGATTGTCGGTTTCAACATTAATAAAATTCCCTAGTATGATTTCCAATGGAGATAGCAGCTTACTGACAGAAATTAAAGCAGTTACTCCAAATTACCCGTTGCGCGGAAGCATACGCTTGGCGGGGCATGTGCAAAAAATATCGGCAACGCCATTCGAACATCATGCAACTGAAAAAATTCCGCAGCCGGGCACATTATGGGTCGATGAGAAAATCATGATGCGGCTTGAATTGCAAAGCGGCGATTTAGTCGATGTCGGCGCCATACAGCTAAAAGTAACCGAATTGGTGGTGCGCGAACCGGATCATTCCGTAGGATTTATCAATATGGGGCCGCGTGCGATGATGAATGCCGACGATTTGCCGGCATCCGGGTTAATACAGGAAGGCAGCCGTGCTTCTTATCAGTTGTTAATTGCCGGTGAAAATCAGGCGGTGCAGCAGTTCCGCGATTGGGTAACGCCCCAGCTCGTCAGAGGACAGCGTGTCGAGGGAATCCGGGATGCGCGCCCGGAAATCAAAGCGGCGTTGGAACGTGCCGAGAAATTTCTCAGTCTGGCGGCATTGGCCAGCGTTGTTTTGGCTGCAGCCGCTATTGCATTGGCAGTGCGCCGGTTTACGCAGCGGCATTTGGACGGTTGCGCCGTGATGCGAAGCCTGGGCGCCAGCCAACAGCAAATTTTATTTCTTTATGGCTATTATTTCCTCGCCTTAGGCATTATTACCGGTACGATCGGGTGTCTACTCGGCTTTGCTTCGCAACAAATTTTATCGCAATGGCTAACTGGCATCGCTGAAACGGAATTGCCATGGCCCAGCATGTTACCGGCAGTGCAAGGCTTACTGGTCGGATTGGTATTGTTGATCGGATTTGCATTGCCGCCCGTGCTGAATTTGCGCAGTGTTCCTGCATTGCGGGTATTGCGCCGCGATATCGGTTTATCCAATGCGCACAGCATCGCAGGTTACTTGCTCGGTTTGATCGCATTATCGCTTTTGTTTATTTGGAAAGCGCAAGAATTGAAACTCGGAATTTATATTGTGCTCGGGTTCGCCGCAGCTGTTTTGGTTTTTGGTGCTATCGGCTGGCTGTTGATTAAAGTGTTGTCAGGTTTGCGGCATCAAGCGGGCGGCGCTTGGCGCTATGGTTTGGCAAGTATACGCCGCCGTGCGGTATCGAGCGTTTTACAAGCGGTGGCATTAGGATTGGGTCTGATGGCATTGTTGATGCTGACATTGATTAAAGACGATTTGATCGACGATTGGCAAGCAAGCCTGCCGCCGGATGCGCCGAATCATTTTTTGGTCAATATTCAATCCGATCAGTTGCAACCCTTGGAAGCGTTTTTTCAACGGTATGCAATCGATCAGCCGCCGATGCATCCGATGGTCAGAGGCCGCTTGGTCAAAATCAATGACAGGACTATTTCGCCGGACGATTATGCCGACGATTTGCACGCAGAGCGGCATATCCGGCGCGAATTCAATCTGACCTGGTCTGACGAATTGACAACGGATAACGAAGTAATACAAGGAACTTGGTGGGGACAAAGCAGTGCCGAACCGGAAATATCGATAGAAGCGGGCATCGCTAAAACGATTCGCGTCAAGCTCGGAGACGTTTTGACTTACGACATCGCGGGTACGCAATTCTCGGCCAAAATCACCAACGTGAGAAAAGTCGATTGGGATACCTTCAGGGTTAATTTTTTTGTGATTGTGCCGCCGGGTTTTTTAGAAAATTACCCGAGGAGTTATATCGCCAGTTTTTATGTGCCGCCCGATGAAATAGGCATGATTCATGATTTGGTTAGAGCTTTCCCGAATATTCTGGTTGTGGATGTGGCAATAGTGATCAACCAAGTGCAGCAAATGATTCATCAAGTTTCACAGGCGATTGAGTTTGTATTTGCGTTTACGGTATTGGCCGGTTTTATCGTACTCTATGCCGCGATTGCCGCCACGCAAGACGAGCGGATTTACGAAGCGGCTATTTTCCGCGCATTGGGCGCTAAGCGCGAGCAACTATCCCGTGCATGGGCGGCGGAGTTTGTCATACTCGGCGGATTGGCCGGATTTTTCGCTTCCGCAGGTGCGAGCGTATTGGGTTATGTGGTCGGCGAGCATGTATTGAAGCTCGATTATACGTTTAATCCATGGGTCTGGGTGATCGGCATGACCATAGGCACCATCGGCGTTTTGCTGGCGGGCTTATTGGGCACGCGCTCGGCGCTATCGAGTCCGCCGTTATTGACACTGCGCAAGGTCGGATAAGCTGTGGCCAATTATCCGGTACCGAAACTGACAGCGCTGCCGCCGCTGAGTTTATACATTCATATTCCGTGGTGCTTGAAGAAATGCCCTTATTGCGATTTCAATTCACATGAAATTCGTGGAGACGGTGGCCAAGCGCCGGAAGATGAGTACATTGCCGCTTTGATCCGCGATTTGGAATCCGCGCTGCCGGACGTTTGGGGGCGGCGGTTAAGCAGTGTGTTCTTTGGCGGGGGCACACCGAGTTTATTCAGCGCGCGCGCAATCGATACGCTGCTGACAGCGGTGCGCACCTTGTTGCCGCTGGAGCCTGGTACCGAAGTGACACTGGAAGCCAATCCAGGCACTTTCGAAGCGCAAAAATTTGCCGATTTTCGCAAAGCGGGCATCAATCGGCTGTCGATCGGCATACAAAGCTTCAATGCCAAGCATCTGCGCGCATTAGGGCGGGTACATGACGACCGGGAGGCGCGTCGTGCTGTCGAAATCGCACAAAAAAATTTCGATAATATCAACCTTGATTTGATGTACGCATTGCCCGGACAAACATTACTCGAAGCGCAAGCCGACATCGAAGCCGCATGTGCGTTCGGGGTGCCGCATCTTTCCGCGTATCACTTGACGCTGGAACCGAACACGTTTTTTCATCGCTACCCGCCGGAGTTGCCGGATGACGATGTGGCGAGTTCGATGCAGGAAATGATCGAACAAATAACCGCGAATCGCCAATACCGGAATTACGAAACGTCCGCATTTGCACGTGCAGGAAAAGAATCGCGCCATAACATGAATTACTGGCTGTTCGGCGATTATCTCGGTATCGGCGCAGGTGCGCACAGCAAAATCAGCTTTGCCGATAAAATCGTGCGTCAAATGCGCTACAAGCAGCCGAGAGAGTACCTCACCAAGGCGCAAATAGCGGCAGCGCCAATCCAAACTCAGCAAGAATTGACACCGCCGGATCGATGCTTTGAGTTCATGATGAACGCGCTGCGCCTGACCGGCGGATTCGAAGCAGCCTTGTTTTACGAGCGTACCGGCTTACCGATTGCCGCGATACAAAAACCGTTGGATGAGGCCGAGCGGCGGGGATTGTTGGTGCATGATGCGTTTCGTATCAAACCGACCATACTGGGCAAGCGTTTTCTCAACGATTTGCTGCAAATCTTTTTGCCGGAAACAAGCGTGCGATAGTCCGATGATGTTTATGCGTTAAAATCGAACACTTTGATTCAAGCACAAGGAGTTATCGACGTGGCGTATGTCAAACCGGAAGAAATCATCGAGAGCATGCTGCAAGCGGGCGCCAAAAAAGCCAGTTTGCCCGTCAAACAATTATTGATACGCGGTTTTCTGGCAGGTGCTTTTTTGGGGTATGCCACGACGCTCGCCATACAAGCGGCAACGCAAACCGGTTGGAGTATGGCCGGTGCGATGGTTTTTCCGGTCGGTTTTGTCATGATTATTCTGCTCGGATTGGAATTGGCGACCGGCAATTTTGCGCTGATTCCGATTGCCGTCAAAGACAACAGAGCGCCTCTCGGTCACCTGCTTAAAAACTGGACGTGGGTATTGGCTGGCAATTTGATCGGCAGCGTTACCTATGCTTATTTATACTGCATCGTGGCCACCAAAATGGGAACTGTCGATCCAGCAACTATTCCCGCATTGCAACGCACCATCGCCATTGCCGAAACCAAAACGCTCGAATACGCCAAACTCGGTTTTGACGGCACTATCACTGCATTTACCAGCGCCATGCTATGTAATTGGATGGTGACGCTCGGCGCCGTCATGTCATTTACATCCAGCACCACCGGCGGCAAAATCGCCGCGATGTGGTTGCCGATCATGACTTTTTTCGGATTGGGCTATGAGCATGCCATCGTTAATATGTTTGTGATTCCGGCCGGAATTTTACTGGGCGCGGAGATTACTCTTGCCGATTGGTGGCTATGGAACGGATTGCCGGTGATTGCCGGGAATTTGTTGGGCGGCATGGTGTTTACCGGTTTTTTGCTGTATTGGAGTTATCGGAAAACGCAGTAGATGTATTGAAAGGCAATATTCGGCGAGCGGAGTAATCGATTCCGGTTCAAGTATTGTTCGACGATGCCGAAATGGCTCTGTGTTATTTAACCGATAAGGAGGGATGCGATGCCAGTTATTACCAATGACTACCGGGTCGATGCAGTGCTTGCGGGCAGCGATATCCGCTGGGGAGAGGCCAGTCAAGGAAATGCTCCGGTAGCGGTGACTTTCAGTTTCATGTCGGCATTGCCGACGTATGCCGATCCGGCAGTGGATGGCAATAATTTCAGCGTCATGACGGGCGAACAGAAAGCCGCAATCCGCGAAATCCTAACCATGCTTTCCTCTCAATTCGATCTTGTTTTTACCGAAGTGGCCGATTCCGGATCGTCTTACGGGCAGTTGCGTTTTGGCAATAATACCCAGGGAAATACGGTCGGCTATGCATATTATCCCGATGCATCGTTAGGCGAGAATGCCGGCGATCTCTACATTAACAACGCCGCAGAAGCTTCGCAAACAACCGGTGTCATTGAAGGCTCGAATGCGTATTCGACCTTGATTCACGAGATAGGGCATACATTGGGTTTGAAACACCCCGGTAATTATAATGCCGCCGAAGGTGCCGATTCGAGTGCGAATGAAGGGCCTTTTTTAACCGGCGCGGAAGATTCGGAGCTGTATAGCATTATGTCTTACACGCAGCAAAGCCAGGGGCTTGAGCGAATCAGCCTGGCACCCTACGATTATGCTGCGTTGTCTTATCTTTATAACGCCAAACCCATCAATACCGGAGACGATGTTTATACGCTCGCCGATCAAAGCGGGCGGTATGTTCAAACCATTTTCGATAGCGATGGAATCGATACCTTGGATGCTTCGGGTATGCATACGCCGGTTACACTCAATCTGAATGTTGCTGCGCCGGGCACGTTGAGTTCGGCAGGGCTTACATCCAGCGGCCAGGCGGCGGTAGATAATCTTTCGCTTGGATTGAATACGGCCATTGAGCGTGCGCTCGGCGGTTCCGCCGACGATAAATTGATCGCAAACAGCGGCGATAATGTGTTGAGCGGCAACGCCGGGAATGATATTTTAGTCGGACAATTGGGTAGCGATACCATGATCGGCGGTGCCGGTTCGGATATTTTCGGTTTGACGAATGTGGGTCATTTTATTTTTCAGGATTTTGTTCCGGGTGTCGACAAAGTTGCCTTCAATACACAACTGGGCATCCAAAACTTTGACCAATTGGCGGTTTATATTGCCGGGGTTAATGTGCAAAACAACGACATCGTGGTCAATTTTGTCGATAATGTCGCGAGCATCACGTTTGTCGGTGTGATGCAACAATCGACCGCGTTATCCGTGAGCGATGTGGTTTTTCAGGTGTTGTAATGCTTGGAAATTCAAATGAATCGCTGTCTTTATTAATCGTTTTTTTACTTTTGTGCTTAATGAGGAATGGATTACAAAATATTGCTCACTGTTTTTGCCACGGTATTCATCGCCGAACTGGGCGATAAAACGCAATTGGCGACCATGTTGTTTGCTGCCGACAAGGAAGTAAGCAGGTTAACGGTATTTGTCGGCGCATCGTTGGCATTGATCGCGACTTCCGCGCTGGGAGTTTTGGCGGGCAGTGCAATGTCTGAAACCATCAATGTAAAATACTTACACTACATTGCGGGAATAGGCTTTATTGCGATAGGCGTTTGGACGTTGATCAAAGCCTGAGTTTAGGGAAGCGCTGATATAAGTCGCCACTATTTTACTTATTTCTCTTTAACCGGAGTGTAACGCAGGCACCGCCGGCCGGATTGTTTTCGATGGACAATTCTCCTTCGTAAACCTGCATGATGTCGCGCACGATGGCCAAGCCGATGCCATGCCCCGGTGTTGATTGATCGGCGCGTACGCCGCGTTCCAATATCCTGGCGATTTGCTGCGGATCGATGCCGGGGCCGTCGTCTTTGACTTGAATGATCACTTGGTTGTCGCGGTGATAAGCGGAAAGTTCTATGCGGCTCCGGCACCATTTGAAGGCGTTGTCGATCAGATTGCCAAGCAATTCCATCAGATCGCCCTCATCGATGCGCAGGCCGATGCTGTCGTCGATGGCAATGGTTATGTCGGGTTGCTTGTTGCGGTAAGCTTTTTGTACGGTATTGACGATCCTGACCGCCAGCGGATGCAGCATTACCAATCCCATGCCCGGTGAGCTGCCCGCAGTTGCGGCACGGCGTAATTGATATTGAATAATATTGTCGATGCGGTCGATTTGCTCATGGATTGTTTTGCGTCGCAATGTTTCGTCTTCATCGCTATTGATCGCGCCTTGCAGTACGGCAAGCGGCGTTTTGAGGCTGTGCGCCAGATCCGCCAAGCCGTTGCGATAACGCTTTTGCTGTTTATGTTCATGATTGATCAATGAATTGATGCTGTCGGTCAGTAGTTTCAATTCACTGGGGTAATCGCCTTTCACGTTTTCCTGTTGACCGGATTCAATGGTGGCCAGTTCTACCGAGACCTTGCGCAATGGTTGAAGCCCCCAACGCAATACCAGCATTTGCGTGATTAATAAAAAAACAACCATAAGCGCCAACCATCCCCAAAGATCCTCGCGGTAGCGTTCTATTTGATCTTCAAAAAGGGTGGCATCGGTTATCACGACGAATGTCAGCGGGTAATTGCCGGATTGCGTTTCCCAGACAATGCCGTAGTTGTAGATGAAATAAGGCTTGCCATCAAGGGCGATTTGCGAGAATTCTTTCCTGCCTTTTTCCAGCAAATGCAGTTCCGGAATTTTTGCATTAAGCGACGATGTCGAACGCCAGGCGATGGTCTGGGTATGATCGATGATAAATGCATAAGTATCCGAATTGACATGCCCAAATTCCGCATCAAGCAGATTGGTCGGCACATCCAATTCTCCGGATTCTTCCACTTCGGTGTCGCCCATCAACATCAGTAGCTTTGCGAATAACCGGTCTTGTACGCCGAGCCGCGCGCTGTCGTAAAAAGCCCGATCCAACCCCCAAGCAATGCCGATGGTGAAAATAATCAGCACCAGCATAGCGCTGGACAAAATGCGCTGACTGAGCGATTTCATGTGTGCTTATCGCACGGCAGGGTAAAACGGTAACCGCGCCCGCGCATTGTTTCGATCGGATTTAATGTGCCGCCGGGGTCCAATTTGCGGCGCAAGCGCCCGATCATAACTTCGAGCACATTGCTGTCGCGATCTTCATCGTGCGGGTAAAGATAATCCGCAAGGGCATGTTTGGAAAGAACTTCACCGTGATGACGGATCAATTCTTCGAGCAGGCGATATTCAAACGAGGTTAATTCGATGG
>SXJH01000230.1 GCA_005779435.1 Nitrosomonas sp.
GTCCAGCATTTCCGGGAAACCCGTGTAATCGCCGACTTCGATCACAGCAATGTCGGCATCGCGCAACAGTTTGGCCGTGCCGCCAGTCGATAGGATGACGATGCCGCGTTGGGTTAGTTTTTGTGCTAAATCGAGTATTCCCGTTTTATCGGAAACACTGATGAGTGCTTGTTTAATGCTCATTTAATTTGATAGTGTTTTAATTTTTGGCGCAGGGTGTTGCGATTAATCCCGAGTAATTCGGCGGCTTGTGTCTGATTGTCGTTGGTGTATTGCATGGCGACTTCGAGCAAGGGTTTTTCCACGCTTGCAATGACCATGTTGTATAACTGGCCCGGCTTTTCTCCATCCAGATCGTTGAGGTAGCCGCCAATGGCCTTGCGAATACAAGATGCAATTTCATTTTCCTTCACCGCGTTCATGAACTAATCACTCCCTTCGTCGATATAACTCAATCGTTGGTTTTGCTCAGCCAATTTTGTAAAAAAATGGTTGGTCTCTGAAATCTGCTGATCGCTGGTTTGTAATAGATTCATTGCGTGACGGAAGCTGGCGGAACCGGCCAGTCCCTTGGTATACCAGGATATGTGTTTGCGTGCGATGCGAACGCCGGAATATTCGCCGTAAAATTCATACAAATCATAGAGATGATTAATGAGTACGCGATGAATTTCGGAAACCTCAGGCGCTTCGAGGTGTTCGCCGGTGGTAAGGTAATGATCGATTTCCCGGAAAATCCACGGTCTGCCTTGTGCGGCGCGGCCGATCATAATCGCGTCCGCTTGGGTGTAGGCAAGAATTTGTTTGGCTTTTTCGGGGGTGGTGATATCGCCGTTGGCGATCACGGGAATTTTGACGGCCGCTTTAACGGCCGCGATGGTGTCGTATTCTGCAATGCCGGTATAGCCGCACGCGCGGGTGCGGCCATGAATGGCCAGCGCCTGGATACCGGCATGCTCGGCGATATGCGCAACCGACAGCGCATTTTTGTGTTGCTTGTCCCAGCCGGTGCGGATTTTGAGCGTTACCGGCACATCGACCGCTTTCACCACCGCATCCAGAATTCTGCCGACCAGTTTCTCGTTTTGCAGCAGTGCGGAACCGGCCATCACGTTGCATATTTTTTTGGCTGGGCAACCCATATTGATGTCGATGATTTGCGCACCGTTTTCTGCGTTATATTGCGCCGCTGTGGCCAGCATTTTCGGATCTGCGCCTGCGATTTGCACCGAGATCGGCGAAACCTCGCCGTCGTGGTTGGCGCGCCGCTGCGTTTTGGCCGAACCCCACAACAATGAATTGCTCGATACCATTTCGGATACGGCCATGCCAGCGCCCATGTCCTTGCACAATTGGCGGAACGGTCGGTCGGTCACGCCTGCCATCGGCGCAACGATCAATTTGTTTTTTAAAACGTGAGGGCCAATCTGCATGAAAATATAGTCTTAACGGTAAGCGTTCAAAAGCCGGTTTGCGGTTGGGTTTGATTTTGCTTGAAAGATTCTGGGAGTCAATCAGAAAGCATTCGGGCGGTACACCACATTCCACACATTTCTATCAGGGTTAATTATAACTTCTGTTGGGCGGGTCGGGGAGGTGTTTGCACTTGGAAGGCCGCTGAAAAACGTTTTCGAGGCAGCCGATGCAAGGCAAAAACAGGCGAGAAAGCGCAGTTTATACGTAATAAATGAGCATTTTGAGTCTGTTTTTAACACCGCAGCGGCAACGCAGATAGTTTTTCAACGGTATGTCAGCCCCTTGCACCGAATATCATGCGTCTGGCGACAAAACGCTTCAACGGCGGCATGCGATCCAAGGCGATCAAACCCAAGCCGCAAGCGTGTTTGAGCAATTCGTTGTCGTTGGAGAAAAGCTTGATCAGCGAGTCGGTAAATAAGCGGACGGCGCTGCTGTCGAATTGTCTTTTTTGTTGGTATTTTGTCAACATGGCGGGCTTGCCGATTTCAAGCGATTGACTTTTTGCATGAATGACTTCACCGGCCAATTCGAAAGCGTCGCGCAGGCCCAAGTTAAATCCTTGTCCGGCAACGGGGTGTAAGGTTTGCGCCGCATTGCCGATCAATGCAACCCGCTGTGTCGCGGTCGATTGCGCATATTTAAGCGCCAGCGGAAACGCCGAGCGTTTCCCTGCGGCAATGAATTTTCCCAACCGGTCGCCGAAATGTTCGTGCAGCCGTGCGAGAAATTCAGGTTCGCTCAATGCGGTAATTTCTTTGACTTCATCGGGAGAAACCGTCCATACCAAGGCGAAATCATCCAAGTTGGGCAGCAATGCGACCGGGCCGTCGGCGGTGAAGCGTTCGTAAGCAGTGCCGGTTTGTTTTGTTTCCGCTTTGACGTTCGCGACAACCGCCCATTGTCGATAATCGTGCTCGCAGTAGCTGATGTCGGGCAGTTGCTTGGCCAGTTTGCCGCCGTCGGCCAGTACCAGCAGCTTGGCGGAGAGTTGGTGCTCTTTGCCTTGGTAATCGAAAGTCACCGTGCCCGAGTTTTTGTCGGTATCGAGCCGGGTGACGAGCGCACCGGCGAGATAATCGGTGGCGCTTCCGGTCAATTGGTGATGGATCGAGCAAAACAGATCGTGGTAGTTGACCACATAGCCCAGCGCCGGGACACCGGCATCTTCCGGTGTCAGCACCGTTTGGCCGAGACTGCCGCGATTGGATATATGAATTTGCGTGATCGGCGTCCGGTTCGATAATTTGTCCCATACGCCAAGGCGCTTCAGGATCAGATAGCTGCCGTGCGAAAGCGCCAGCGGGCGGGGATCTTCGTCTTTTTCCGGCACACCGCGAGCTTCGAGCAATACGCTCGAAATGCCGGTGTCGCGCAAAGCGAGCGCCAAAGCCATGCCGACCGGGCCGCCGCCGATGATTGCAATATCGTAACGATCGGCGATTGCGGTGTTTTTACGCTTGATGGGTTTGGCGGCAGCCGTCATTATTTTTGGGTCGACGAAACGGATAGGTTGGGTGAATTGCGTTCATACAAGCATAGCATAACTGCATATGGTCATGAAATGCGGGCGCCGCGTTTCCATTGGGGTCACAATGCCAGCGGTTTCGTATACCCCGTCAGTTCCAGATAACCGTGCCCGGCGGGTTGCTTGTTTCTGGTCAATGTGACGGCGCCTTCCCAATAGACGGTTGCGGTCGATTGGCGCGCATCCAATTCTTGATCGTCGAGCAGCGGCGTAAGTTGCCATTCGATGTCTCCGGTGCGGATGCGCATCTCGACCGGATACACCGCTTCGGTGTGCGGCGATTGCCACATGCGCACCGGCGTGAATTCGACTTGGTCGGGATCGAACAGCGTCATGTTGCCGGACGCATCGCGCAGCGCCGCATAAGCCCACACTTTGCCGCCTTGCTTGGCGCGGATCTGGAACGCCATCAACGCCGAGCCGTCGTCCAGATTGGCGCCGACCCAGTCCCAGCCGTCGGCCTCCGGATCGAGATAAGCGGTCGACCACTCGTGATCCAGCCAAGCGCGACCGGTAACGGCAATGGGTTTGTCATTGCGGAAAACCGTGCCGCTGACGCTTAAATGCGGCTCACTGTAGTAATAACTGGCTTGCTCGGGCTTCGGCCCTTTGCGCGAAAAACCGTTTTGATCTTGCAGCATCGGGCTTTGTGTCGGTGTCAGCGACAATTGCAAACCGAAATCGCTGTCGCGCATGTCCACGACATAGCGGCCATTGTCTTCACGCACCAGCGTCCAATCGTCCAGTTTTACGTCGGTGTCGCCCGGTTTGGCGTAGGCGAGACCGAAACCCTCGCGCACCGTTCTTTCCACATGCATCAATTTGCCCGCCGCCGGGTCGGACAACGCCAAATGCGCGATGATCAAATATTTCGCGGCAAAACGGCTGGGATTGTCGCGGTTCGAATCGGTTGCGTAACGGAAAAAAGTGACCTGAAAGCCGAGCGGTTTTTTATCCGCCGTTTCCAGCCAGCCGGTGATGTACCACCATTCGATGCGAAAATCGTCGTGCGCGCCGTAATCCAGCGGGAAGGAGAGCTTGTAATCGGGCGTGACGGGTTTCAGCCGGTTCGATTCGGCGAGCGCATCGATGCCGAGCAAGCAGAAAAACAGCATGACAAAAGCGATTACACCGTTAAAGCGACTCATCGTTTTCATTACCAATCCTCCCGTACCGCGCGGACCACTTGCGCGGAAACCGCCCGGCGTCCGGACAGCAAAGCCGTCAGCGCCGCCGACATCAGCAAAATTACCGCAATCGTCATCAACCAGAGCCACGGCACATGCAGGCTCATGGTCCAATGAAACGATTGCGGATTGACGATAAACACCAGAATCAGGCTGATCGCCCACCCCAACGCAAACCCGAGTGCAATTCCCAGCAGCGTCAGCAAGCCGCCTTCCGCCGCCAGCAATGCGAAAATCTGACGGCGCAGCACGCCGATATGTCGCAGCATGCCGAATTCCTTCACGCGCGCCAGCGTTTGCGCGGAAAAACTCGCCGCCACGCCGAGCAGGCCGATCACTACGGCGATCATTTCCAGCAAATACGTCACGGCAAAACTGCGGTCGAAGATTTCCAGGCTCAACGCGCGCAAATCGCTGGAGCGGGAAATCTCCAAAGCCGCACCGAACGGCAATTGCCGCAGCATCGCCAGCGCTTGATCCGAGGTCGTATCCGGCTGCAGCCACATCGCGGCGGTGTTGACGCTCAAATCGCCGGTCAATGCTTGGTAATCGGACAGCAGCATTTGAATCGCGCCGAATTGGCGGCCGTAATCGCGCCACACGCCCGCGACCAGAAATTCATTCGATGCAGCACCGACCGGCAGTTTGATGGTGTCGCCGACCCGGTAGCCGTATAAATCGACAATGGCTTCCGAAATCCACACCGGCATCGCATTACTCGGAATCGAGCCGGGCGTCAGCATGTCATCGGTCATCGGCAACGTGTTGCGCGCATCGGCGCGATCCACCGGACGGGCGAACAGCGTGATGTCGGGTCGATTGGGGTCGAGCGTCAGTTGCTGGGTGCGGAAAAAATCGATGCGGTTAAAACCGGATAACGCGGCAATCGCTTGCTGCGCGTCGGGCGGGAATCCGCCCTGATCGCCGCTGGATGCGGTGCGCACGTATACATCCGCCGGTAACACTTGTCCGAGCCAGCTATCGATCGAGACGCGGAAGCTGGTCACCATGATCGCCATCGCCACCATCAGGCTGAAACTCGCCAGGATGCCGCCGAGTGCGATTGCAGCCTGATTCGGCGCGTTGGCGAGGCGCGCCAATGCCAGCGTCGACACGATATTGCCCCGGTACTGCGGCCATCGTCGCAATACACTGGAAAAGAACCGCCCGGTGAAGTGCGGCATCAATGCAATGCCGCCGATCAGCAGCAGCGAAATCGCCAGATAACCGAAAATCGGCAACTCGAAAATAGGCGGCAGTTGCGTGAACAGCAGCGCAACCGTCAAACAGATGAGCGCAAACCACGGCGTCGACAATTTGGCCATCGCCGTATCTTCGCTGCCGGAGCGAAGTGCCAGCGCAGGCTTGGCGCGCGCGGCTTCCAGCGCCGGAATGATGCTGCCCAACAACGTGACCGCAATGCCGATGCCCAGGAACAGCAATGCCGTCGGCGGATCGAAATGAATGCCGGGTTTTACGCCGGGAAAGAAATTGGTGCCCAGGTCGCCGCCGAGAAGCTGGATGGCCAGCAAGGCAACGGTGTAGCCCAAAGCCAATCCCAGTAGCGAGCCGAGCACGCCCAGCGTCAAGCCTTCCATGGCGATTTGCCGCAGCAGTTGCGCTCGCGTCACGCCCAGCACGCGCAGCAACGCGAATTGCTGGCGCCGCCGCACCACCGACAACGCTTGCGTGGAAAATACCAGAAAAGTGCCGGTGAACAGCGCCACCAGCGCCAGCATATTCAGATTGACGCGGTAAGCGCGCGACATGTTGGCGATGCGCTTCTCCTGATCCTGCGCTTCGGCGACCACGAACGATTCGCCCAAGTCGCTCGCCAATTGCGCTTTAAACGCCGCGTGGTTGACACCGTCGCGCAACTTCAATTCGATGCGCGACAGCACGCCCAATTGCTGGAAGCGCCATTGCAACGCGCCGATATCCATCACCGCGATGCGCTGCCCGGCGCGTGCCCGCACCAAGCCACCGGCGATGCGCAGCGAAACGGTTTCCAATCCGGCGTGCAATTGCAAGGTATCGTTTTGTTGGACTTGCAGCCATTCCATCGCGGCAGGTGACAGAAAAACGGTATCGCTCGCCACCCGGTCCAGCGTTTTGCCTTCTTCGGTCAGTCCCAGCAAATCGGGCGCAATCTGCATCGAGCGGAACATATCGGTGCCGATGATTTTCAGGCGGTGATCGTTGCGGTTCTGCTGCTTGCCGGGCACGGAAACATCCAGTTCCAGCACCGGATTGGCCAGCGCGACACCGTCATAATCGGCAAGCCGGGGATACAGCGCTTCGTCAAAAAACGCGGTGCGGCCCTGCACCTGCAAATCGGATTGCCCGGACAGGCTTTTGCTCGCGGCGGAAAACTCGTTGAACGCGGCGGTGTTGATCAAATGAATCGAAAACGCCATCGCGATGCCGATGGCAATTGCCAGCAGCGCCGTGACGATTTGCAGCCAATGCGCGCGCCATTCGCCCCACAGCAGCCAGCGCGATACCGTTGCCGCGTTCATGCGCTACCGCCGGGCGTTGCCGCCTGCAGTCCGTCCTTGGTCAAGTTCAGCACCCGGTCTGCGGTTGCGGCGGCTGCGTGCGAATGCGTTACCAGTATCCCGGTCGCGCCGTTGGCTTTGATTTCAGCGCGAATCAGTTGCAAAATCTCATGCGCGGTGTCGGGGTCGAGGTTGCCGGTCGGCTCGTCCGCCAGCACCAATTTGGGCCGATGGATCAACGCCCGCGCGATCGCCACACGCTGCAACTCGCCGCCGGACAATTGGCGCGGAAAATGATCGCCGCGTCCTTGCAATCCGACTTGTTCCAGCATCCGCACGACGCGCGCATCGGCTTCGTTACCGTTCAACAACAACGGCAACGCGATATTCTGCGCCAGTGTCAAATGCGGCAACACATGAAATGCCTGAAAAATAAACCCGAAGCGCTCGCGCCGCAAGCGTGTCGCGGCATCGTCGTCAAGCGACGAAATCGCCGCACCGTCGATCACGATTTCACCCGAATCCGGCGTATCCAATCCGGCGATCAAATTCAACAACGTTGATTTGCCCACCCCAGATTCCCCCATAATCGCGACGTAATCGCCCGCAGGCAAGCGATAGCTCAAATCGGTCAGAACCTTCCGTCCTTCGGCGTAACCTTTGGTGATATGGCGTAATTCCAGCATAGTCGATGATAGTGCGGCAATTTGTTGAAAAAGGATGGCTGGGAATGCTGAAGGACTATACAGTCAGCGCCAGGCCAAGGTATGCTTAACTGTACCACGTAATCACAACTATTTTAAAAATCAAAAAAGAGGAAAAAAATCATGTCACGAGCCAGTGCACGTCATATTCTGGTCAAAACCGAAGAGCAATGTAACAACCTGAAAGCCGAAATCGAAAGCGGGGCCAGTTTCAGCGAATTGGCGCAACAACATTCGCTGTGCCCGTCCGGAAAGCAAGGCGGCGAGTTAGGCGAATTCGGACGCGGACAAATGGTGAAGGAATTCGACACCGTCGTGTTCAGCGCTCCGGTCGGAGAAGTGCAAGGGCCGGTCAAAACGCA
>SXJH01000231.1 GCA_005779435.1 Nitrosomonas sp.
AGGTCTGCACTGCCCAGGCTGTAGCCGCCGATGACTTGTGCGATTTGCATCACTTGTTCCTGGTAAATCATGATGCCGTAAGTGGGGCCAAGAATAGGCTCCAGGCGCGGATCGAGGTATTCTATTTTTTTCTTGCCGTGTTTGCGGTCGATAAATTCCGGGATCAAATCCATCGGGCCGGGGCGGTATAGCGCCACTAAAGCGATGATATCCTCAAAGCGATCCGGTTTGGCTTTTTGCAGCAAGTCGACCATGCCGCGCGATTCAAACTGAAAAATGCCGACGGCGTTGCCTTTACGCATGAGGGTATACGTCGCGTCATCGTCCAGCGGCAGCGTATCGAGTGAGAAAGGCGCTGCGGCGCCATCCGTATCGGGATGCAACCGGCGGATATAGCCGACAGCGCGATCCAGAATGGTTAATGTGCGCAAACCGAGAAAGTCGAATTTGACCAAGCCGATTTTTTCAACATCGTCTTTATCCAATTGGCTGACAACCGAATCGCCGGATTCGGGGCAATAAATCGGACAAAAATCGGTGATTTCGCTCGAGGCGATCAGTACGCCGCCCGCGTGCATGCCGACATTGCGCGTAATGCCTTCCAAACTCTCGGCAAGTTCCAGTAAATTGCGTACGTCTTCCTCGGCTTCGGCGCGTTGATTCAATTGCGGTTCAAGCTGGCGCGCTTTTTTGAGCGTCATACCGATTTCGAACGGAATCAACTTGGCGAGTTGATCGACAAAGTTATACGGCAAATCCATAACCCGGCCAATATCGCGGATGACGGCTTTGGCCGCCATGGTGCCGAACGTGGCGATTTGCGAGACTTTGCCGGTGCCGTAGCGCTGCTTGACATAATCGATGACCAATTCACGCCGGTCCTGGCAAAAATCGATGTCGAAATCCGGCATCGAAATGCGCTCCGGATTCAAAAAACGCTCAAACAGCAGATCGTAGCGCAGCGGATCGAGATCGGTGATGCCGAGCGAGTATGCGACCAGCGAGCCTGCGCCGGAACCGCGCCCGGGGCCGACCGGCACGTCATTCTGTTTGGCCCAGTTGATGAAGTCGGCAACGATCAGGAAATACCCGGCAAATCCCATCTGGATAATGGTGTTGACTTCGAATTCCAGCCGCGACCGGTAGCGCGGCCGATTGCTTTCGCTGGTTCGTTCGTCGGGAAAAAGATGCAGTATGCGTTGTTGCAGGCCGATCATGGCTTGGTCGCGTAGATATTGGTCCAGGCTTTCGTTGTTTGGTGTCGGAAACAGCGGCAGCCGGTTGATGCCGAGTTCCAATTCCAAATTGCATCGCTTGGCGATTTCAATCGTATTGGCTAATGCACTGGGAATATCGGCGAACAGTTCGGCGATTTCCGTTTGGGTTTTGAAATATTGTTGTTCGGTGAAGCTCTTCGGGCGGCGCTTGTCGTCCAGAGTGTAACCTTCGGCGATGCAAACCCGCGCTTCGTGCGCCCGGTAATCGTCGGGATTTAAGAATTGCAAGGATTGCGTTGCCACTACGGGTAAATTGAATTTTTGCGCGAGTTGCAGGGTTTGCGAGACCAGCATCGCATCTTGCGCGTGGCCGTCGCGCTGAATTTCGAGATAAAAGCGGTCGGGAAATAATGCCGCCCAGGCTTGCACGTGCAGTTCCGCTTGTTGCATATTATTTTGCAGCAACGATAAGCCGATGTCGCCGTAACGCGCGCCGGACAGCGCAATCAATCCTTCCGTGCCCTCTTGATCGGGATGCAGCCAAGCTTGGTGAATTTCGGCGCGGCCATGGTGCTGATTTTCGCGGTAGGCGCGCGACAACAGGCGGGATAACAACAAATAACCGGCGTGCGATTGGCACAACAATAGCAGCCGAACCGGCTTGTTGCGGTCGGATTCGTTGGTAATCCAGACATCGCAGCCGAGTATCGGTTTGACGCCGTTTTTGCGTGCGCATTGGTAAAATTTGACCAAACCGAACAGATTGGACAGATCCGTCAATGCCAGCGCAGGCATATGGTCTGAGACCGCCTTGGCGACAGCATCGTCGATACGGATGATGCTATCCAAAATCGAGTATTCGCTGTGCATTCGAAGATGAATGAAAGCAAGGCTGGTTGGCATAATGTTACAATTCAAGTCTGCGGTTACCCATTGACACAATCGAACAGTATTCTACCTTATGTTGAAATCGCCCGAACTGTTACTTCCTGCCGGATCGCTGGATAAAATGCGCGTCGCTTATGCGTTTGGCGCGGATGCGGTGTATGCCGGTCAGCCGCGCTATTCGCTGCGTGCGCGGAACAACGATTTTGCGCTGGAGCAAATTAAAACCGGCATTACCGAAGCGCATGCGCTGGGTAAGAAGTTCCTGGTGGCCAGCAATGCGATGCCGCATAACGCCAAGATAAAAACGTATTTGGCCGATATGGCGCCGATTATTGAGATGAAGCCGGATGCGCTGATCATGGCCGACCCCGGTTTGATCATGATGGTGCGCGAGCAATGGCCGGAGGTGCCGATTCATTTATCGGTGCAAGCCAATACCGTGAATTACATGGGTGTCAAATTTTGGCAGAAAATCGGCTTGACGCGCGTGATTCTGTCGCGCGAATTGTCGCTCGACGAGGTCGCGCAGATTCGCGATTTGTGCCCGGATATGGAGCTGGAAGTGTTTGTGCACGGTGCATTGTGCATCGCGTATTCCGGGCGCTGTCTGCTGTCCGGTTATTTCAACCATCGCGATCCGAATCAAGGGACTTGCACCAACTCCTGCCGCTGGGATTACAAAGTCAAAGCGGCGGCGGAAAACGACAGCGGTGATATTGAAGAATTGGGAAAAATCGACTTCGATTTCGGTCAGGCGATGCAGCAAGCGGAGCAATCCAACATGACAGGCGGCTGCGGTTCCATTCCACGGCACCCTCTGGCCGATGACGTTTACCTGATCGAAGAAAAAGAGCGTCCCGGTCAAATGATGCCGATCATGGAAGACGAGCACGGCACCGAC
>SXJH01000232.1 GCA_005779435.1 Nitrosomonas sp.
ATCGCCATAGCGGGTACCGCCTCCAAAGCATCCGCGATGAAAGCGCGAATCTGCGGGTAATTGCCTTTCACCGGAAGAATCATTTCATATCGCGCCAAACGTGCGTCGGTCTCATTAATCAAGCGATATTCGCTGCTACTTAATTCCACTCTTCGTTTTTTTGCCACTTGCACCAGCTCTCGAATCCAAAACGGCGACGAATCGACACGCGGAAAAAATTCGTAAAACACTTGCAGAGCCTGATCGCCGCTCATTTTTTTGCCGCCATCGGCATCTGCGGCATCGCCCGATTTCTTCGACGCAGCTTGCGCCTGCAAGGCAATCGCACGATCCTTGAGCTTCTGCAATTCGGTTTCTTGCGGCAATACTGCAAGGAACCAATAAATACCGCTCGCCACCATTAAGCCGATGCCAAGCTTGCCCATATTGCCCAATCGCCCCATTTGCCAGCGCAACAACGGCATCAAGCGGCTCCACGGGATTTGCGGCCATGCTGTTTTCAAATGCTTTGAATCCATACGGCGTTCAGTAAAAAAATAATCGGACGATGTGGATTTTCTTGTTTAATTTTGTAGTTTAACAAATGCACGTTCTCAAATACCAATTCGCGCTCCAGCGCTTCGACAAAATCCAACAGCTCGGCCATGCTTTTAGCCTCTCCGCTTAACCGCATGGTTCGGTTGGAAACATTGGGTTGCAACGACAACAAGGCGATATCTTCGGTTGCCGCTTGCTCGATCGAATCGAACAGCGCCTCCCAAGGCAAATTGAGCTGATCCAATACCGCGTTTGCTTGCGCGATTTCTTTCTGGATTTCCTGGCCAAATTCACGAATACGGGATGTAGCGCGTGCGCGCGGCGCAGTTTTTTGTTGCTGCTGCCTTTCCATGCGCTCAACCCGATTGCTCCAGAAATTGGTTTCTTCGGCAAAATGGCGGAACTGCAAATAAACCGCCGCGACAATCGACAATCCCAGCAGCAATAGCAAAACATCGAGCTGCGGCGCCGATTGTTCCCGATACGGAAAACGCAATCTTAAGCGCGGCATTGATCGATTCCGGAACGATTAACAGGCACGGAAGGATAATGCGCCAATACCGGCAGTTTCCCGGTAGGCAACGGAATAATGTTCCAGCCGCTATCCTGAGGCAGGGTCAGCTCGGGATGCTCCGGCGCAAACAGATGAACAAACCCGGCCGCTTCCTTGGCGCCCGACCAAATCGCTTCCTGATCCAGCGCCGTCAGCAAATCTTCGGCTACGCTGTGCGAAATCCGCTGATTTCTGACGCTCTGCCAAATACCGCGCTGGATAACGGCCAAACAAATGCGCCCGGCCTCTATTACCGCCATATACACTGTATCGCCTTGCAATTGCGCTTGCCAGCGATCGTAAACCGATGCCAAATAAGGCTCCAGCACGCTTATCTTGCAGCGGCGATCCGCCGCCAGTTGTTCCAATTGTGTCAACAGATCGCGAGGAATTGCGGCGCACATTGCACCGGTCAGCGGATTCCAGTCGCTGATACTGAATGTCCATGAATCCACCCGGTCGGCATAGATTTCACGCAGGCGGAAATCGGCGTAAGACTTCACTTCTTCGGGTGTGGTAATTTCATTTTGCGGCGGCATTACGGCGTAGCGTACCCAATGATTCGATAAAATCAGCGACAATTCCGCATCCGCCGCGTCCGGCAAGATTTTATCCAACTGTTGCAACGCCGCCGCCCAAACAGGTCCGTCTTCGACAGTCTCGCACACTGCGGTGGCTTTGCCGGTTTGTATCGGCTTGAGTCCGCGCTTCCATCGCACCCAATCCACCCTTCCGGGCGCCAGAAATACATGGAGTTGATCACGCCACAATCGTGACACGGTTCGCCTCCTCCAAACTGGTTAACCCCTGTCTGACCATATCAAGCGCAGCCTCGCGCAAAAACCGGGTACCGTTGTTCCGTGCCGCTTCTTTGATGCGCCGAATCGGTTCTTGCGCAACGATCAGTTCGCGGATCTCGTCGTTGAGCAGCAAAATCTCGGCGATGGCATTTCTGCCGCGATAACCGCTGCCACGGCATTGCCCGCAGCCTTTGCCGCTGCGGAAGCGGTAATGTTTCGCGTCATCCGCCGCGATACCGGATTGCGCAATCGCCGCATCGTCCGGACGTTCATCCACCGCGCAATGCGAACATAACAAGCGCACCAGCCGCTGCGCTACGATGCCGTTCAGCGCGGAAACGAAACTGTAGGGATCGACTCCCATGTGCGAGAACCGGCCAATGACGTCGAATACGTTGTTGGCGTGTACGGTGGTGAATACCAGGTGTCCCGTCAATGCCGCCTGGATCGCGATTTGTGCGGTTTCGGAATCGCGAATCTCGCCGACCATGATCTTGTCGGGATCGTGGCGCAAAATCGAGCGCAATCCGCGCGCAAAGGTCAATCCTTTTTTCTCGTTGACCGGTATTTGCAATACGCCCGGTAATTGATACTCGATCGGGTCTTCGATGGTAATGATCTTGTCTTTGCCTTTATTGACTTCCGATATTGCCGCATACAACGACGTCGTTTTGCCGCTTCCGGTCGGCCCGGTGACCAATAACATGCCGTAAGGCTCGGAACTCAAGCGCCGGATGCTGGCAATCGCCGCCGGTGAAAAGCCCAACTGATTGAGCGTCAATCCTTCGATATGATCCGACAATGCTTGCCGATCCAGAATACGCAACACGGCATCCTCGCCGAAAATGCTCGGCATGATGGAAACGCGGAAATCGATTTCGCGCCCCTGGATGGCGATTTTGAACCGCCCGTCCTGCGGCACGCGCCGCTCGGCAATATCCAATTCCGACATCACTTTGATACGCGAAATCACTTGCTCCGCCAGATCGGGGCCTTGTATCACGCCGATCGATGTCAACACGCCGTCGATACGGTATTTGATCGATAACGAGCCGGGCGCCATTTCCAAATGTATGTCGCTTGCCTGCGACTTGTGCGCATCGTACAACGTCGAATGCACCAACCGCACCACTTGACTGGTGCCTTCGTTGATGCTTTTTAACGACAAATCTTCAATGCCGCTGTGTGCTTTGTCCAATTCAGCCGACGGCATCACCTGATCCATCGCGCGCATGCTTTTTTCTTGCTGGCTGAAAAATGCGCTCAAATCGGCGGGATGCACCAAATACCACTCCATCGCCCGGTCGAGGCGCTCTTCCGCCCATGCGCGCAGCGCTCCCGAGAAAGGATTGCCGACCGCAAGCACATAATCCCGATTGCGGCGAAACAATACGCACTCATGCGCCATCGCTTCGGAGAACGGCAAAATATCAAAAGCCGGTTGCAGGGTATGGATCGTTTTCATTCCCAGCACCGGCATACGCATCAGTTGACCTAATTGCCGCATCAACGTATCCGGTGTGTAACCGTCCTCATCTTCCAGCAATTGAATGACCGGAACGCCTTGTGCAGCCGCTTTATGCCGGATTTCCGCCAATCGATTGAGATCGAGGCGCCGATTGTTTTCGGTTTGTACCGATGCTTCCATCAATTGATGCTTCCCGCCAATTCAAAAATAGGCATATACATGAGAACAATGATGCCGCCGATTACGATGCCGATGAATGCCATCAACAGCGGCTCGATCAATTTGGTAGTCCATTCGACCCAACGGGCGATTTCTTCATCGTGAAAATTGCCGATTCGTTCCATCATGTC
>SXJH01000233.1 GCA_005779435.1 Nitrosomonas sp.
CAATTGTATTTGCTTTAAACGCGCTTCAACGCTGGAGAGTTGGTAAAAATTGCCATTGTCGTTTTTCAATGCGGTTTTCAATTGGTCGGCCGCTGCCTTATAGTGGCCTTTCAAATAATAAACTTCGGCTTGCGCGCGGTGCTCCAGCATTTTTTCGCCTAACAATTCGTAGCACTGGGCTTGCAGGGCATAGAGTTTAGGGTCGTGCTGAATGATTTGCAGTTGCTTGTCGATGAATTTGAGCGCCGCTTCAATCTGTTTGTGATGAATTAGCGCCTGCGCGTAGCCTTGAATCAGTGCGCGGTATTGCGGGTAAATTTTCAGTGCATTCTTGTAGACGGCGAACGCTTCTTCGGTTTTTCCGTTCGCTAATTTGACGCTGGCTGCGAGCGTTTCGATCATCGCGCCGCCGATGACGTTTTTCGGTTCCACGCGGATGGTTTTGCCTAACGGGTGATCGGTTAACGCCGATACGGCGGAATTGCCTTGCAGCAGTTGATATAAATGGGCGAGTTCGCTATCGGCTTGTTTGTGTTTCTTGTCGCGCAATAGTGCGTGGACATAACCAAAACGTTCGACGATTTCGTTGCTGTAGCGCTTTTCTTTCAAGCGGGTTTTAAATTGCGCTACCGTGTCGTGCGATTTTCCTTGCAGTGCCCGCAGCTTGGCGCGCACCAGCAGAAAATCGAAACTGTCGGGAACTTGCCGGTACGGCATTTCACTGATGCGGTTCTGAATATCCGCGATTCGCTCGTAAGTGATCGGATGCGTGCGCAGATAAGAAGGCGCGCCGTTCTCGTGAAAACGCCCGGATTTTTGCAGGCGCTCAAAAAATGTAGTCATGCCTTGCGGATCGAAGCCCGCGTCGAGCAAAATATTCAGGCCGATACGATCGGCTTCCTTTTCGTGATTGCGCGTGAAATCCAATTTGGATTGGATCATGCTGGCTTGCGAGGCGACCAAAACCGCCTGACTCGCCTGCGGATTGGAACGCGCGGCGACAATCGCCACTGCGAGCGCCGCCAAATGTTTGATCATGTCGTACTTTTGCGAAGCGATCATGCGCGCCAAATGCTTTTGCGTCACATGCGCAATTTCATGCGACATCACCGCAGCCAATTCGGATTCGCTCTGCGCCGCAATGATCAGCCCGCTGTTGAATCCCATGAATCCGCCGGGCAATGCGAACGCGTTAATCGACGGGTTTTCCACGGCAAAAAACTCGAACGATTGCCCCGGACTGGCTTCGGTCGAGTTGGCGATCAATTTGTGTCCCAAATTGCCGAGATAGCTGGCGATTTCGGGATCGTCCATATAACTCGGATCCGCTCGGATCTGCCGCATGATTCTCAATCCCAGTTGCCGCTCCTGATGCGGCGTGATGCTGGTTTGCGACACATCGCCGAGATCTGGCAGTTCATGCGCAATGCCGGTTACCGGCACTAACAGCATGAACAAAAAAGATAAGACGATTGATCGTGGAGCGCGCATCGATAAACAAACTTTTTAAATGGAAAATAGCAATTGGATGGATAAATGAAATGGATGGTTTCTTGCGGCAAGAAATTGGGTTTGCGCGCTTTTATACTCCTTTGAAAAGTTGGGCGTGACTGCCTAGTCGGGTTAGATAAACCTGCTGTTCGTCCGTTTGGTAGATTAACAGCATATCACCGCCTAGATGGAATTCGCGAAAATCGGACCATTCGCCTTGTAACGAATGGTCTTTGGTTTCCAGCGGTAAGGGGTTCATTGTTCAGTAGCGTGGCAACATACAGAAACAATTTAGTTGCTTGTGTATCTGTCAAATGGGCATTGCGCATATCTTTGATGAAAGTTTTATGGCGCAAAAGAACTTTCATGGCGACTTGATTTCTCGCCGAAGCTGATCAAGGGTGACGGTTTTGAGATTCTTTTTGGTGCGAACATCCAACATGGCGTTTTTGCTATCTTCATTGGGCAAGGTGACATCAAAAGGCAATCCTTGTTTGGCGACGATCAGGCTGGTAAAAATATTGACGGCTTCGCTGAAGTTCATGCCGAGTTGCGAAAGTATTTGTTTTGCTTCCGTGAGTTTTTCTGCATCAAGACGCAAGCTGGTTTGTATTTTGGCTGACATGAGATATTTCTCCTGATTAATCTCATTTGAGTATACCATTTGGGATACAAATTATCATGAGAGCGACGCAGAAAAAATACCGCTCAAATTCTCAACGCTATAAACAAAAAAACACCGCACGAATGAGGTGTTTTTTTGTCCGGCTGCGATTGACGGAAAGTGTTTTATTGGTCCGTCTACGCCGATTCCGGGTGTTGGGCTTCTCTTTGATCAGCCCAACCTACGTGCTGATTCCAACAATTAATTATTTACATAACCCTGAGTGGTGCAACCACCGCTGTATGTCCAGTTAAGTCTTTCGCCATTGGTAGCTGGAGTAAGGGTACAGGTTTCTGTTGCCAAAATTCCCTTATAAGCATTTGGTGTTGCTAAAATTACTCCAGCCGTTACTGTAAGAGAATTAAATGCACCTAATGTACTGGCTGTAGGTACGGGAGGTACTCCATTCGATCCTGCGGTACAATTTGTTATGGCGCCAGTCGAATTGAAGCACTCGGTAACCGCAAGTTTGTAAGGTGCCATCGCACCAACGACCTCGGTATAAGCTGCTTTTTTCATGTAATTCTGGTATGCAGGTAATGCCACCGCTGCCAAAATACCGATAATTGCCACTACGATCATTAATTCGATGAGGGTGAAACCTTTTTGTGCTTGTTGCATTTTAAATGCTCCTGTTGAGATTGAAAGTTGGCCACACCTAAGTGGGTATCTGCTAGTAAGCAGAGTTCGTGCCAGATTTTGAATTTTAATTGAATATTTTTGCAATTCGCTTTTTAATCGATTGAATTGCCGAATACTTCTTCCCATAGCGCCAGAACCGCTTTGCGATCTTCGTTCAAATGAGCGCTTTCCACGCGGGCGGATTTTTGCATTTGCCCATCGGCGGGGATGTTGCCGGTTAGGTCGGCTTCGCCGTTGAGCCGCTGGCGGTGCTGGATACGCCGGAATTCGCGGTAGGCGGAGCGTGCTTTGTCGGCCAATTCGATGGGGATGAGCCCCAATTCTCCGGCGAGTTTCAGCAGCGCGATGTTGCCGATATTACCGGTTAATTGCGGATATTGACAGGCATAACCCAATACCAGGTATTGCACGATGAATTCCACGTCAATGATGCCGCCTCGGTCGTGTTTGATATCGAACAGCGATGTCGGGTTCGGGTGTGCGTCCAGCATTTTTTCGCGCATTTTTAGAATGTCTTGTTTCAACCCGGTAAGACCGCGTGCTTTGCATAAAATTTCCTTGCGCGTGTTTTCAAACACTGCGCCGACTTGCGGATCGCCTGCGGCAAAGCGCGCGCGGGTCAGGGCTTGATGCTCCCATACCCAGGCTTGTTGCCGCTGATATTGCGCAAAAGCTTCCATCGAACTGACCAGCAAGCCGGTAATGCCGTTGGGGCGCAGGCGCAGATCGGTTTCGTAGAGCATGTCCGCCGAGGTGTGGCGAGTCAGCCAAATATTGATGTTTTGTCCAAGCTTGGTATAAATTTCGGCGGCATCCGGATGATCGTCTTCGTAGAGAAAAATCAGATCGAGATCGGAGGCATAGCCGAGTTCTTTTCCGCCCAGTTTGCCGTAACCGATGATGGCGAACGCAGGTTTTTCGCGGTGGCGTTTTTTCAGGCTCAGCCAGGCCAGGTTAAGCACCGTATCGAGCACCAAATCGGCCAGCGCGGTTAAATGATCGCTCAGCGTTTCGAGCAGCAGCGAGCCTTCCAGGTCGGTAACCAGCAACCGGAATACTTGCGCATGCTGGAAGTGCCGTAAAACGTCCATTTGCCATTCGATGATGTCGTTTTTGGGGTTGTTGTCGTGATTCAATTGATAATTCAATTCTTGCCGGAGCAGGTTCCAATCAGGCACCGGATGCGGCGTATCCTGGCGCAATAGCTCGTCCAATAGAATCGGGTGCCGCCCCAGATAATCGCTGGCCCATTGACTGATACTGACAAGTTCCGCGACGCGGTGGAGGGTGTGCGGGTGTTCCAGCAGCAGCAGCAAATAGGAAGTCTGCGCGCTGATTTTTTCCAGCAATTGCAGCATACGCTCCAGCGTGATTTCAACCGGCGGAAAACCGACCACGGCTTCGATCAGCATCGGAATCAGGGTGCCGATATGCTGCTGGCTGGTTTCGGGCAGGCAATGATAGAAATTGCCTTGATAAAATAACCGCAACCGCTCCGAAATTTTTTCCGGATCGGCAAATCCCAGCGAGCTTAGTTGCGTTGTGGCTGCTTCGGTTTGCGAAATATCGTGCGCTTCCGTTTGCCAGAAATTGGCCAGGATGTCGTGTACCGGCGATTTTTTCGGTGTGGCAAAAATAAGCTCAAAGTGACGCGTTACGTCATTTCTGTGCACATCCAGTTGATTTATAAATGCTTTGTAATCCGAGAAACCCATCGCGGCGGCGATCAGTTGCTGGTCGTCCGGCGTGAGCGGCAAGGTTTGCGTTTGCTGATCGTCCAGATATTGCAGGCGGTGTTCGAGTTTGCGTAGAAAATAATAGGCTTGTGTTAATTCCGCAACAGTATGCTGCGGGAGTTGTTGTTTTTTTTGCAGCCGCTGCAGGACGCTCAACGTCGGACGGATGCACAAATCCACGTCGTGGCCGCCGCGAATCAATTGAAAAACCTGGGTAATGAATTCGATTTCCCGGATACCGCCGGGGCCCAGTTTAATGTTGTCATGCATTTCCCGGCGCTCCACTTCCTTGCGCAGTTGCGCATGCAATCTGCGCATCGATTCATAAGCGCCAAAATCGAGGTATTGCCGGAATACAAACGGGCGGACGATTTTTTCCATCAAGACCGATTGCGTTCCGGCATCGATATGCTCGGTAATGACACGGCCTTTGATCCAGGCGTGACGCTCCCATTCGCGCCCTTGTTTGATGAAATAATCTTCCAGCATCGGAAAACTGATCGCCAGCGGACTGTTTTCCCCGTGCGGGCGCAGGCGCATATCGACCCGGAATACATAGCCGTCGACGGTATAATCGTTAAGACTGGCGATCAATTTGCGGCCCAGGCGGGCAAAAAATTCGTGATTGGAGATCGATTTTTTGCCGTCGGTTTCACCGTCTTCCGGGTAGACGAAAATTAAGTCGACGTCGGACGACACGTTAAGCTCGCCGCCGCCGAGTTTTCCCATGGCAACAACCAGCAAGTGCTGGGCGGCGTTGCCGGTTTCGCCTCTGGGAGAACCGAACCGATCGGGTTGCGACAACCAGTTCTCATGGTGCTTGAGCGCGAAGTTGATGGTGACTTCGGCAAGACCGGTCATGGTCGACATCACTTCGGATAAATCCGCCTGACCGCTGATATCGCGGATGGCCAATCGCAAGACGACTTGCTTGCGCAAATCGCGCAGCAGGCGGTGCAGCGATTCTTCGTCGCGGAAAATCGGCTGCGAATCCAGGAACGCTCGCATTTCCTCGCGGCTGAACGGGAGGTGTTGTTTTTCCAGTAATGCGGTTTTGCGCTCAGGTTCGCTATCGAGCAAGCGCTGCGCATAGCGGCTGAAAGGTAATGCTGCGGCGAGCACGGTTTCAGGTGTAAAATCGGCAACAGGCATCACATTAGGCATAAATCAAAACACAACGATATTCGAGTAAATGTTAGAATCGGGCATGGCTTTGGCAACCACCCGATTTTATATGGAATAACAATTAAAAGCGCTTGATAATGGCGGTTATATCGCAAAAATATCGATAAACGGCCGTTTTTGCGCGATTGGCGATAAAAATTCAATCAACGGAACAATGTTAAACAATACCACCGAGCCGCAACATTCTGCATTAGGCAAAGAAAAATCGAAAGGATTCCGGGTTGCGGCGATACAAATGGCTTCCGGGCCAAGCGTTGCCGCCAATTTGGAGGAGGCGGCGCGCTTAATCGAGGAAGCCGTTGCGCAACAAGCCAAACTGGTTGTGCTGCCCGAATATTTCTGCATCATGGGAATGAAAGATACCGATAAATTGGCGGTTCGGGAACAGCCAGGCGACGGCCCGATTCAGAAATTTCTCAGCGATACGGCAAAACACTTCGGTATCTGGCTGGTCGGCGGATCGGTGCCGCTGGCTTCCGCCGAATCCGATAAAGTATTCAATAGCTGTTTGGTGTATGCGGATAACGGCAAACAAGTCGCGCGCTACGACAAAATCCATTTGTTCGGTTTGCAATTGGGACATGAGCACTATGCGGAGGAAAAAACCATCGTGGCGGGCGACAGAGTCGTTACCGTGGATTCGCCTTTTGGCCGTATGGGCTTGTCGATCTGCTATGATTTGCGGTTTCCGGAATTGTTCCGCTTAATGAACAAGGTCGATATCATCCTTGCTCCTTCGGCATTTACCGCGATCACCGGCAAGGCGCATTGGGAAGTTTTAGTCCGCGCGCGCGCGGTGGAGAATATGGCTTATGTGATTGCGCCCGGACAAGGCGGCTATCATGTCAATGGGCGGGAAACCAACGGCGACAGCATGATCGTCGACCCCTGGGGCGGTGTTATTGCACGATTGCCCAGAGGTTCCGGTACCGTTGTGGCTACAATCGATCCTGAATACCAATCCAGCGTGCGCGCAAATTTGCCCGCGCTGGACCATCGAACCCTGCTGGCTTGCTAGACTAACGGCGATCAAGCATCACGCTATACCGAACGGCGTATTTATGACCATGGAATGCACGATAGAACAGAAGGATTTTTTTGCGATTGCCGATCGTTGCTTGCTGTCGCCTTACGAAATCGATACATCCGGATTGCAGCGGGTGCTGGGGCAGATGCTGACGCACAATATCGATTATGCGGATTTGTATTTCCAATACAGCCGCTCGGAGGGCTGGATGCTGGAAGAGGGTATCGTCAAATCCGGCAGCTTCAATATTGAGCAAGGGGTCGGCGTTCGCGCGATCAGCGGCGAAAAAACCGGATTTGCCTATTCCGACGACATCAGCATGCCCGCTTTAATGTCGGCAGCGCAGGCAACGCGTGCGATTGCCGATCAGGGCGGCAGTTTTTCGCTACAAACCGTACGGCGCAACGAAATACAACGCGGCGCGCAACTTTATTTGCCGGAAGATCCGATTGCGAGTCTTAAAGACGCGGATAAAGTTGCATTGCTTGAAAGGTTGGAACGGTACACCCGGCAACTGGATAGCCGAATTACGCAAGTGGTGGCTTCGCTTGCGGGTGAATACGAAGTGATTCTGGTGACGCGCAGCGATGGTTTGCTCGCGACGGATGTGCGTCCGCTGGTGCGATTATCCGTGCAAGTGATCGCCGAAGAAAACGGACGCCGGGAACAAGGCGTGGCCGGCGGCGGCGGACGTTTCAGCTACGCTTATTTCACCGACGAAGTATTGCAGGATTATGCCCAAAAGGCGGTGCATCAAGCGATAGTGAATTTGGATGCGCGCCCGGCACCGGCAGGCACTATGACAGTGGTGTTGGGCAGCGGCTGGCCCGGCATTTTGTTGCATGAAGCGATCGGTCACGGTCTTGAAGGGGATTTCAACCGCAAAGGCAGTTCGGCTTTTGCAGGGCGCGTCGGCGAACGCGTAGCCGCTCCGGGCGTCACGGTTGTCGATGACGGCACGATTCCCAAACGGCGCGGATCGTTGAATATCGACGACGAAGGCAATCCGACGCAATGTACTGTATTGATAGAAGATGGCATACTGCGAGGCTATTTGCAGGATAGCCTGAATGCGCGATTGATGGATTTGCCGGTTACCGGAAATGGCCGCCGCGAGTCGTTCGCGCATATTCCGATGCCGCGCATGACGAATACTTATATGCTGAATGGCGATAAAGATCCGGCGGAAATTATCGCATCGGTGAAACACGGTTTATACGCCGCCAATTTTGGCGGCGGACAGGTGGATATCACCAGCGGCAAATTCGTTTTTTCCGCTGCTGAGGCCTATATGATCGAAGACGGCAAGATTACTTATCCGGTCAAAGGCGCGACGTTAATCGGCAATGGCCCCGATGTGCTGACACGGGTTTCGATGATCGGAAACGATATGCTGCTCGATCCGGGGGTAGGAACATGCGGTAAGGAAGGACAAAGCGTGCCTGTCGGCGTAGGTCAGCCGACACTGCGTATCGATGGTTTGACGGTAGGCGGTACGGGAGTTTGATGTACCGTATTTTGTTTGTTTTTATAACATTTATAATCGATTGAAGTTGAAAATTGATATTGGGATGCAAATAGCATGAGTGTGGAATTGACTGGCGCTGAAATTACGATACGGTGCCTGCAGGAAGAAGGGGTGCAGTGTATTTTCGGTTATCCGGGCGGAGCCGTATTGTTTATTTATGACGAATTGTTTAAACAAGATAAAGTTCGTCATATTTTAGTGCGCCATGAGCAAGCTGCATTGCATGCCGCCGATGGGTATGCGCGTTCCAGCAATAATGTGGGTGTGGCGCTGGTAACTTCCGGCCCAGGCTTGACCAATGCAGTGACCGGTATCGCAACGGCCTATATGGATTCAATCCCATTGGTGATTATCAGCGGGCAGGTACCGACCAGCGCGATCGGCTTGGATGCCTTCCAGGAAGTGGATACCGTCGGCATTACGCGCCCATGCGTTAAGCATAATTTCTTGGTAAAAGACATCAAGGATCTGGCGGAAACGATCAAGAAGGCTTTTTATATTGCCTCCACAGGGCGCCCTGGACCGGTATTGGTCGATATTCCCAAAGACATCTCGCAACAAAAAACACAATTTATTTACCCGGATAAAGTGGTTATGCGTTCCTATAATCCTGTGGTAAAGGGTCATTCGCGGCAAATCAAAAAAGCGGCGGAACTGATACTGAGCGCCAAGCGCCCCATGATTTATGCCGGCGGCGGCGTCATTCTCAGCAATGCTGCGGCGCAATTGACCGAATTGGCGCAAATGCTCGATTTTCCTTGCACTACGACGCTGATGGGATTGGGCGGATATCCGGCAACAGACAAGCAATCGTTGGGTATGCTGGGCATGCACGGCACGTACGAAGCCAATATGGCAATGCAGTATTGCGATGTTTTGGTTGCTGTGGGCGCTCGTTTTGACGACCGCGTGATCGGCAACCCCAAACATTTTTCCAATGAAAATAGAAGAATTATCCATATCGATATCGATCCGTCGTCGATTTCAAAACGCGTCAAGGTCGATGTGCCTATCGTCGGCGATGTACTGGATGTATTGAAAGAATTGATCAAAACACTCAAAACCGAGAAAACGAAGCCCGATCAACCGGCAATCAAAGATTGGTGGAAGCAAATCGATTTGTGGCGCGAGCGCGATTGCCTTAAATTCGACCGCGACAGTAAAATCATCAAACCGCAGCTGGTGATAGAGCGGTTGTACCATATCACCAAAGGGGACGCGTTTATCACGTCGGATGTCGGGCAACACCAAATGTGGGCGGCGCAATTCTATAAATTCGACAAGCCTCGGCGCTGGATCAATTCCGGCGGTCTGGGTACGATGGGGTTCGGTATGCCTGCGGCAATGGGTGTGCAATTGGCCAATCCCAAAGGGAAAGTGGCTTGCATCACCGGGGAAGCCAGCATTCAGATGTGTATTCAAGAGCTATCGACCTGTAAGCAATATAAATTGCCATTAAAGATCGTGAACCTGAATAATCGTTACATGGGCATGGTAAGACAATGGCAGGAATTCTTTCATGGCAATCGCTACGCGGAATCGTATATGGATGCGCTGCCGGATTTTGTCAAGCTGGCCGAGAGCTATGGCCATGTCGGCATGAAGATAGAGCGGCCCGAGGATATCGATGACGCCTTAAAGGAGGCGTTCAAATTGAAGGACCGGTTGGTATTCATGGACTTTATCACGGATCAAACGGAAAATGTGTTCCCAATGGTTCCCGGCGGTAAAGGGCTGTCAGAAATGATTCTGGTGTAAAAGCAAATGCGACATATTATTTCTTTATTGATGGAAAACGAGGCGGGTGCCTTATCTCGTGTTGCCGGTTTATTTTCGGCGCGTGGCTATAACATCGAATCGCTATCGGTTGCGCCGACGGAAGATCCGAC
>SXJH01000234.1 GCA_005779435.1 Nitrosomonas sp.
CATCAATACTTGCGCGGAAACTTCAGGTGGCGCGATTTTCCGTCCGCGCACTTCAACCCATGCATCGTTGTTATCCGCCTTCACAATGCTGTAAGGCACCATTTTGATATCGCGCTGCACCATATCTTCATCGAAACGGCGCCCGATCAATCGCTTAACCGCAAATAGCGTATTTTTGGGATTAGTGATCGCCTGACGCTTAGCGGAAGCGCCGACCAAAACTTCACTATCCTCCGTGTATGCAACAATGGAAGGCGTGGTGCGTGTTCCTTCCGAATTTTCGATTACTTTGGGCGTTCCACTTTCCATTACGGAAACGCAAGAGTTGGTAGTACCTAAATCGATACCGATAATTTTCGCCATAATTATTAGATCCTTTTAAAGATGAATTCTTTGTTAAAACTGAATAGAAAGTGGAGATCCCGGTTAAAAATTCAAGTGCCTTGCGCTTTAGAAACCGCAACTAATGCGGGACGGATAATACGTTCATTGAGTTTATATCCCCTTTGCATCACTTGAACCACGGTATTGGGCGCTTGATCGGATTCGACGATACACATCGCTTGGTGCTGATGCGGATCGAATTTTTCCCCCTTGGGATCGATTGCTTTAATACCGAATTTATCGAATACATTCAGCAATTGCTTTTGTGTCAATTCCATACCGTTCTTGAAGCTCTCGATGCTGGCATTCTCAACTGCCAATGCGGCTTCCAAGCTATCCATCACCGTTAACAATTCACCCGAAAAATTTTCAATCGCATATTTATGCGCATTGGCGATATCGGTTTGCGCTCGTTTCCGGATATTATCGGTTTCCGCCTTGGCACGAACCCATGCATCGTAATGTTCGTTCGCTTTGGTTTCGGCTTGCTTGAGCACTTGCGCAAGATCCGGCGGCGCAGCGGATTCGCCGGTTTGAATTGTGGCATCGCTACTTAGGCCGGGTATTGGGTTTTCTTCGCTATCGCGCGTTGTTTCCGCTTGATCGGCTTCCGGGCCGTGCGGATTTTCTGAACTGTGCATCATTCCTCCTCATGATAATTTTGGCGTTATTGGGACTTATTCCCCAAATTCAAGTAACCGGAGGAAAAAATACTTATACCGCGAGCAAGCAATTAAATAAAAACATTGACACTCAATGCATTAGGGAAACGCCGATTTATTGGCTGTAACCGCCGATCCTTTCAGCCAAGGTTTTCGCCTTGCCGATATAATTATCCGGCGTCAGCGCCAGCAAACGATCCTTCTCGGCGGGAGGAATATTCAATTCCATGATGAACCGATGTAAATCTTCCTTGGCAATTCCGCTTTTTCCGCGCGTTAGCGCTTTCAATTGCTCGTAAGGATTGGCAACGCCATAGCGCCGCATCACCGTTTGAATCGGCTCGGCCAATACCTCCCAGGCATTATTCAAATCGGCTTGCAATTGCGCGATATTCACATCCAGCTTATTGAGTCCTTTGAGGCAGGAATCGTAAGCCAGCAGCGTATATCCCAGCGCCACGCCCATGTTGCGCAATACCGTGGAATCGGTCAAATCCCGTTGCCAGCGCGATACCGGCAATTTTTCGCTGAAATGATGCAATAGCGCATTTGCAATACCGAGATTGCCCTCGGAATTTTCAAAATCGATCGGATTGACTTTATGCGGCATGGTAGAAGATCCCACCTCGTCCGCTTTGGTTTTTTGCTTGAAATAACCCAGCGCAATATAACCCCAAATATCACGATTCAGATCCAGCAGTACCGTATTGATTCGTGCATAGGCATTGAATAATTCCGCCATGGTGTCGTGCGGCTCGATCTGCGTGGTATAGGGATTGAATTCCAATCCCAGCCGTTCGACAAATGCCTGCGCGAACTTTTCCCAATCCAGATCCGGATAAGCGACCATATGCGCATTGTAATTGCCGACCGCGCCATTGATTTTGCCCAAAATCGAAATCGACTCCAATTGCTTTTTACCGCGCTGCAATCGGTACACGCTATTGGCGATTTCCTTACCCAGCGTGGTCGGTGTCGCCGGCTGCCCGTGCGTACGCGCAAGCATGGGCACATCCGCCAATTGATGCGCCAGCTCACCCAATCGATCGACAATGCGATTAAGCGCGGGCAACATGACATGATGCAAGCTGGATTTGAGCATCAGTCCATGAGATAAGTTATTGATATCCTCGGAAGTACAAGCAAAATGAATAAACTCGGCGGCCCCGGCAATTTCCGGATTGCCGGTAAGTTGCTGCTTCAACCAGTATTCCACCGCTTTCACATCGTGATTCGTGGTCGCCTCAATCGCTTTGACCGCCTCGCCGTCGGCAACCGAGAAATCTTCCGTCAGCCGATCCAATTGCACATGCGTGTCGCTTGAAAAAGCCGGAATCTCGAGAATACCGGGCTCAGCGCTCAGCGCCTTAAGCCAGGCCACTTCCACTTGCACGCGATAACGAATTAATGCAAATTCGCTGAAATAATAACGCAGCGGCTCAACTTTCGAGTAATAACGACCGTCTAACGGCGATAATGCGGTAATGGCGGAATCAGTCATGATGTGCATGTTTTTGAAAGGCAGGAATTTTAACATGGCCATTATGCATGCATTGCAGCAAAAATTCCCATAGTAAAAACTGTTGAGTCGATGCGCGACATATAGCATACTAGCTGCGCTTTGTAGCCAGCCATACCGCTTTACTCAATTTTCGGTTTGCAGCACGACAGGATTTCAATTTTCACAGGCATTTTCAATGTTCATCAGCGCTCTCGATCTCTTTAAAATCGGTATCGGCCCTTCCAGCTCGCATACCATGGGACCAATGGTTGCAGCCAAGGATTTTCGCGGCCGTATCGATACCTTTGCCGCCAGCCAACCCGCATCCCCGTTTTTACAAGTGCGCTGCACGTTGCGCGGTTCATTGGCATTCACCGGCAAAGGTCACGCGACGGATCGCGCGGTAACGCTCGGCATGCACGGACACACGCCGCAAGGACTGGCAAAACTCAACGTCAACGAGTTATTTCAAACGCTTTGGCAGCAAACCGCTTTTCAAACCGATGGCTCCGCCACAATCCATTTCAATCCGCCGGAAGATATCGTTTTCGACAAGGGCGATCCTTTGCCGGAACACCCGAATGGTATGATTTTCCAGTTACTGGACCAAACCGGAAAAACCTTATTGACCGAAACCTATTTCTCGATTGGCGGCGGTTTTATTACGACACTGGCCGAAATCAGCCGATTGGTCGCGCCGATCAAGATGGAAACCGCGCAATCCTGCGGCTTTCCATTCGACTGCGCCGATCAAATGATGAAAATGTCCGCCGATAGCGGCTTATCCGTTGCCGCAATGAAGCGCAGCAACGAACAGGAACGTATCGGTGAAAAAACACTGAATGACGGTCTTGATGCCATCTGGGATGCCATGCGCACCTGCCTCGAAAATGGCTTGGCCGCCGAAGGCCGTTTGCCGGGCGGATTGAATATCAAACGGCGCGCGCAAGTACTGTACCGGCAATTACAAGAAAATCCGCAAAAAGCCAATCTGAACGATTGGTTATGCGCCTATGCCATGGCGGTTAATGAAGAAAATGCAGCCGGGCACTTAGTGGTCACCGCACCGACCAACGGCGCCGCAGGGGTCATCCCCGCCGTGATTTATTACACGGTAAAACACGAAGGCGCGACATTGGCGCAAGTCCGCGATTTCTTACTGGTTGCCGGCGCTATCGGCGGCTTGATCAAACACAACAGCTCGATTTCCGGCGCGGAAGTCGGTTGCCAAGGCGAAGTCGGCTCCGCATCCGCCATGGCTGCCGCCGGTTTATGCGCAATCAAAGGCGGAACCACCGCGCAAATCGAGAATGCCGCAGAAATCGCATTGGAACATCATCTCGGCATGACCTGCGATCCGGTCGGCGGCCTGGTGCAAGTGCCTTGCATCGAGCGTAACGGATTCGGTGCGATCAAAGCCTATACCGCCGCCTCATTGGCGATTCGCGGCGACGGACAGCATTTTATGTCGCTGGATAATTGCATTGCGGCGATGAAACAAACCGGGCTGGAAATGTCGGTGAAATACAAAGAAACATCGTTGGGCGGGTTGGCATCGCTGCATGGGTTACCGGTCAGCATCACCGAGTGCTGACGAGCGTCAACCATCCTTATGCAGTTTACCGATTAACTGCCGCATACCGCGAACGACAAAGAAAACGCCCAACAGCACAAAAGGAATCGCGATGCCTGTCAGCAACTCCACATCGATATCGTAATCCGCCGCTTTCAAGGCTTTGAGTCCGTAGCCGACGATGCCCAGTAAATAATAGCTCAGCACTACCACCGACAAGCCTTCGACCGTCTCTTGCATGCGCAATTGCACGCGCGCGCGGCTATCCATCGATTTCAGTAAATCGCGAATTTGCGCTTCCATCGACAAATCGACCCGCGTGCGCAATAACGCCGATGCACGCCCCAATCGCATCGACAACGTTTCCAGTTTGGTGTGCACCAACTCGCAAGTACCCATCGCGGACGACAAGCGTTGGATCATAAACTCCTGCAACATCTGCAAACCCTCGATCCGCTCTTCGCGCAGTTCGGCAATGCGCAGTTTTACAATATCGTAATAAGCCCGAGACGCATTAAAGCGATGGCTGGTTTGTGCCGACAAACGCTCGGTTTCCGCCGCCAGCCGGGTCAATTCGTCCAGCAGGCGTTGCTCGTCTTCGATACTGGTCATCGCCACGTGATTCGTCGTCAATTCGGCCAACCGCTGATCTGCGCGCGCCAATTGCGGAATGATTTTGCGCGTAATCGGCACCGGCAGCATCGCCAGCATGCGGTAGGTTTCGATCTCCAACAAACGCTGCACCAGCCGCCCGACTTGGCGGCTGCGCAGATTGTCATCGTGAATCAAGATACGGCCAAAATTATCGCGATGTATTTGATGATCGCTCCAGACGGTGGCCGCACCGCCCGCCACTTTCGAACCGATCACCGCGCTCGAGGAAAACAGTGCCGACAATTCGTGCAAACTGCGCATCGGGCGCGAACGATCTTCCAACGTAATATGCGTCGCCACCAGTAATTCTCCGGGCAAGCGCGACAACCACTCCTGCGGCACGTAAGCAATGGGCGGATGTGCAAAAGGAATCTCGAACGGTTGTGCGCGATAAATCGTATAGGTGGAATATTCGGTATGCCGTTCCCAACGCAAGCGGAACTCGCCGCAATCGGCACTGAAGTCGTTTTCATGCATATTCGGAGAAGCAATGCCGTACCGGGCGCACAACTCGCCGATCAACTGCCGCTCCTGATCGACCCACCCGCGCTCCGACAGCAACACCAAATGCGAAAGCTCAAGCGGCGGCGCCAGCAGCTCATACACCACCGAATTAAGCTCATCGTACAATTCCTGGCGCTCGGAATATTCAGGGATACTCAATAACCGCCGCTGGGAAAGATCGGAGGATTCTGTGTTACATGAAGATACGGCAATAGGATCCATAAACCGGCCCGCTGAAAATTAAATTAACCGCTTTATATGATATAGCATACCGGATACTATCGTCTCATCCATTCCAAAACCAGCACAGGGGGGCATCATGAAACGCTATTGCATAATACTCGGCTTGCTATTGAACGGCTGCACCGGATTGCCTACCGCCATTCAAAATGCGCCGTACATGAATCTTTCCTACAATCAGGTCAGCAGCGACAGCAACAGTTTCAAGGATGTCCCGGTGCGTTGGGGCGGCGTCATTATCAGCGTGGAAAACGAGGCGCAAGCGAGTTTGATGCAGGTGGTGTTTCATCCGCTCGATTTCAATGGGCGTCCGCAAACCTATCATGCCGGGCAAGGCCGTTTTGTCATCCAAGTCGCCGAATTCCTCGATCCGGCGGTATACGCGAAAGACAAGGAAATCACCGTGGCCGGGGTTATTGCGGGGGATATCGAACTCACCGTTGGCAAAAGGACGATTCGCGTGCCATTGCTCACCGCGACCTCCATCCACCTGTGGCCGGTTTATCCGGATTATATCCATCAACCGGGCTATTTTTATCCGAACTATGGATTTCCGGCATACAGTCCGTTTTATCGCGGCGGGTTTTATGGCCCCTATTATCGCTGGTAAATCACTTGCCGGCACGCTTCCCCAGAATCTCCGGCAAATCGCGCAAAAACCTTCCGGCACCGGCCATTTGACGCCGCAGCAAAATCCAATCCTCAATGCGTTTTTTGGCATCCAGGCAGCGCATCAAACGTACCCGCAGCGCTTCGTCTTGATGATTCAAGATGACCGCCCACAGGGTATCGTTGACGTTATAGACTTTACCGGATTGCAGGCAGACAGGTATCACTTGCTCCACCGCAACCGCAAGATCGGCGGCAATCGCGCGCACGGCGCCATTGATGTTGATTGCTTTGGCATTGTGCTTGTCCGTTAAATCGTAAGGCGGCTGCCATTCGTTGACCGGGCGCAGGCGGTCGATAAAGCTGGCGACAACCAGCAACGGCGCAGGATGCCGATCCAAGCGTGCCGACTGAAAGGTGCGCAGCGTATCCAGAAATTGCCGCTCGATTTGCCGGTCTGCGCGATTGGCCGGACTGACCCAGATGATTAAATCGGCGTTTCCGGCGGCTATCAACATTTGTTTGCTGTCAAAAAACGGACTGTCGCAACCGGGGCTATCGAAAATCAGCGCTTGCATGAGTCCTTCACGCGATAACGCATAGGGCTGCAGCATTCGAGTGGTGTCGGACAATACATCCGTCGCAGCGGTTAAGTCGCCGAACAATGCATTGATCAAACTCGATTTTCCGGCATTGGAGCGGCCAAGCACCAGTATGCGCAGCGGCTCGGCGGCAGGTTTGGCAGCTTGCTCGACGGTTGCCAGATCCGCTTGCGATTCCGGCGTGGCGGTTTGCGTCGGCGGCTCGTCGCTCAACAATAAACGCCCGCTATACAGATCGATGGCGTAATAACCGACCTTGTACACATACGCGCGCAAAAACCAGCGATGCAATTCATCCCGCGCCTGATCGAAGCTGCGGGCGCGAAACAGACGCCACACTTCGCTGAGCAGCGCATTGACCGGATTAATCAGCGCACTGCCTGCGCGGTAAATTTTAAACACCTGCTCCGCTTTTTCCGTCCAGCGCTGAATGCGAAAAAAATCGCCGATGGTCAGCCGGTTGCTGAACGGTATTTTTTCAGCCACATCCAAGCGCAAATCGCGGCTGGCGCGCTCGATAATCAATAAAGTATGCGGAACGGTAAGTTCATACAACGGCTTATCCGCGTCGGGATGATAGCAATGTGCGACGGTTTCCATCGTTTTCTGCCCGAGCGCCAGTATCCATGTCCCTTGTTCCAACGGCCAATCTTCCGGCTGGCAGCTTTCCGCCAAGGCTTCCACTTGCTTCCATACCGCATCGGCACTCGGCGGCCACTCCGGATTCGGCGCGGTTGCGGTATCGGTTAATAACCGCCTGTCGCGCATCACCAGCCATTGTTGCAAACCGTACCCCATCGCGCCGCACACCGCCATGGCACTAAGCCAAAACAACACATAACCGCTTTGCCACAGCCACCAAAAACCCAGCACAAACAGCGCAAGCAGCGGCAATATCGACAGCAATAAAACAAATACCCGCAACCAATCGACTTGTGGAATCAGCGATTTCATTCGAATTTACCCTGTAGACGATGTTTCAAAATTTCACTGCCGCGTTCGAGCTCTTCTTGATAAATGCTGCGCACAGTCTCCGCATCGACATTCAAACCGTTTTTGCGCCGCATGAAAAAGTATACCGCCGTCTTGCCCAGCGCGTAGGTGCTGGCGCCGCTCACGCTCGCACTCCACAGCACACCGGCGGTCTGACCCAAAAACGGTATCAACTTAACCACCGCGCGGCTTACCAATCGCATCGCATAACCGGAGACGATCCCGGCACCCACCAAACCCAGAAATTCGGCGATGGTATCGCGATCCCAGTCTTGTCCGTACATCACCGCCAGGCTATGCAGCAATTTGGCTTGCACAGCCGATACCGCGACCAAATCCACCACCGGAACGGAACCCAATCCTGCGGCTGCCAGCGAATAACCGACAATTTGCTGATGCGCGGTGCGGGCATATAAATCGTGAAGTTCCTGCGCACCGGCCAATTGTTGCCGCAAACCGAGCGACGACACCGACTCGATCACCTGCCACAACGCCTCCAAACCGTAATCCGGCGGAGAGAAGCCATCGTGCGGCAGCGTCAGATCGACCGCCACCCAACGCACCGGCGCAAATCCGGGCAATGCTTTGAATGCATCGCGTTGCGCCGACAAAGCGCGCCGCAAATCGACCGGAACCGTTTGCGGCAAAGGATCTTGCGCATACGGCCAAGGCTGCGCATGCTGCCCGCCCTCCGGATACAATTCATGCAAATTGGTTTGCACGATCAACACCGGCCATTCCGGGTGGCGTTTGCGAATCGCTTGCAATACGCCAAAAACCGCCGATTGATTGATATCGGAAGCTTTCATCGCCGCCACGATCACATGCGCCTGTGATTCGCAATACGACAAATCTTCCATTGGATCGTACGCTACTTCTCCCAGACCGCGAGTATCCAGGAAACGAATAACGGGTGCATCCACGGGAAAATCGTAGAATTGCGAGTTGCGCGTGCAAGGCCGAAACCCATCGCCGATCTGCGCCGCCTCGCTACCCGTCAATGCCCGGATGATCGATGTTTTTCCGGATTGCGTTTTGCCGATCAGCCATAACACCGGTACCGGCAGCTTCGCCCGCGCTTCGCGCAACGATGCTTCCAACATGGCATCGTCAACTTTCGGCGACAACAACGCCTCTCGAAGCTGTTCCCAGTAATCGGTCGCCCAGTTTTTCAGATCGTTCCATTTCATTGCAAAGGCATCCGTGCGCAATTAGCCTACTTTACCCCGACGAGTAATTAAGTCAAACATCGCCGCTCTTTATAGTGGTTGACATTATCCACACCCTTCGATAGTCTCGTGTCACGGATTGAATCATGTATTTTCCCGCATCCGCTTATTGAGTGACCGGCATGAACAAGGCACTAATTCATACTGCAAGCGTTCTTCTTCCAGCCATTCGGGCAATGCGTATTCCGTAAATACACTTATTTTATCGATAACAACCATAATAATTTATTAACTAAGGAGATCACAATGCAACTCAAAGGCTCTAAAACAGAAGGAAATCTGAAAGCCGCATTTGCCGGTGAATCGCAAGCGAATCGCCGTTATTTGTATTTTGCAGCAAAAGCTGACGTGGAAGGACAAAACGACGTTGCTGCGGTATTCCGCTCGACCGCCGAAGGCGAAACCGGGCATGCGCACGGTCATTTGGAACACTTGGAAAGCTGCGGCGACCCGGCTACCGGCATGCCGTTCGGTTCTTCCCGCGACAACCTGAAAACCGCCATTGCCGGCGAAACCCACGAGTACACCGATATGTACCCTGGCATGGCCAAAACGGCGCGCGACGAAGGATTCGACGAAATTGCCGATTGGTTTGAAACACTGGCTAAAGCGGAACGCTCGCACGCCAATCGCTTCCAACGCGCATTGGATGGCTTGGCCGACTGATTGCTGCCAACGTACTTACCGCCGGAGTTGACGGAAAATTTTCCGGTCAACTCCGGTTATTGTTTTTAGGCCACGATTTTCATTCACTAAGCAAACGCTATGTCCACCCGCGAAGGAAGTCTCGAAGCACCTAAACGCCACCCTATCGACTGGAAAAATATCGAGTTTTATAACGAAATCAGCCTGAATCAGGAATTGGAGCGGGTTTTCGATATCTGTCATGGTTGCCGCCGCTGCGTCAATCTTTGCACCGCATTTCCGCGCTTGTTCGATTTGATCGACGAAGGCTCAACCGGCGAATTGGACGGTGTCGACAAAAAGCAATTTTGGCAAGTCGTCGACCGTTGTTATCTTTGCGATATGTGCTTTATGTCCAAATGTCCCTATGTGCCGCCGCACGAATGGAATATCGATTTTCCGCATTTGATGCTGCGCGCGAAAGCGGTCAAATATAAAAACAACGGCGCCGGATTTCGCGACAAATTGCTTTCCAATACCGATGCGGTGGGCAAACTGGCAACGATCCCGGTCGTTGTACAAACCGTCAATGCTTTGAATAACACACCGGCTGTTCGTAAGGTCATGGACAGTATGCTGGGCATCCATGCCGATCGAAAACTGCCTGAATATGCATCCGGCAGATTTCGCGACACCGCGACACCGGACGAATCCTTCTCGGCAATAAACGGCGCACGCACTCCCGGAAAAGTAGCGATTTATGCCACGTGCTATGTGAATTACAACGAACCGGGTATCGGCCACGATTTATTGAAAATCCTGGCGCACAACGAAATACCGGTACGCTTGGTCGATAAAGAAGCTTGCTGCGGCATGCCGAAGCTGGAGCTTGGCGATTTGGAAACCGTTGAAAAACTCAAAAACCAAAACATCCCGCATTTATTCAAACTGGCGCAAGAAGGCTACGCCATTCTTTCCGCCGTGCCCTCCTGCACGCTGATGTACAAACAGGAACTGCCGCTGCTATTTCCCGGCGACGAAGCCGTTCAAGCGGTCGC
>SXJH01000235.1 GCA_005779435.1 Nitrosomonas sp.
ATCATCGTGGCAAAAGCGAGCTGCAGCGGCGTGGTCAGATTATAACCTTGTCCGATGGCAACCGAAATAGTATCGCCCGCAAACCATTTTTGCTTATGCTGATTCATTTTCCACGCAGACGACGGCAACAATCCGGATGCCTCGCCTTCGACGTCGATGCCGGTTTTCTTGCCTAGCCCGAATTGACCGATAAAGCTGTGGATATTATCGATGCCAAGGTCATTGGCAAGGCTGTAATAATAGGTGTCGCATGAGACCACAATGGATTTGTGCAAATCGACCCGGCCATGTCCGCCCGGCTTCCAGTCGCGAAAACGATGCGCAGAGCCCGGTAATGAAAAATACCCGGGATCGCTCATACTGTATTCCGGCGTACGCTTGCCAAGTTCCAGCGCAGCTAAAGCCATAAACGGCTTGAACGTCGATCCCGGCGGATAAACGCCGCGCAATGCACGATTGTTGAGCGGCCTGTCGATTGAATTGTTGAGTAATTTCCAATTCTCTTGATCGATGCCGCCGATAAAAAGGTTGTTGTCGTAACCCGGTTTGCTGACGAATGCCAGAACTTCGCCGTTATTGGGATCCAAAGCGACCAAGGCACCCCGGCGTTCGCCGAATGCTTTTTCCACAGCTTGTTGCAAGCCGAGATCCAATGAAAGAATCAGGTTATTGCCCGGGGTCGGCGGCGTGCGCGACAAAACGCGAATAGAGCGGCCAGCCGCATCGGTTTCGACTTCTTCGAAACCGGTGGTGCCATGCAATTGTTTTTCGTAGCTTTGTTCCAAGCCGGTTTTCCCGATATGTTGCGAGCCACGGTAATTGGGAAGCTCTCGATTGAGTTCCAATTGCTCCAGATCCTGGTCGTTGATCCGGCTGATGTAACCGACGACATGCGAGACGATTTCTTTTTCCGGATATTGGCGGAATACGCGCGCTTTGATTTCGATGCCGGGAAACCGGTAGCGATTGGTTGCAAAAGCCGCAATCTCGGCATCGGTCAAGCGTCCGCGTATCGGCAGGCTCTTGAATCGCTTGCTTTCCTTCAGCAATTTCTTGAACCGTTGGCGGTCGGTCGGCGTAATGTCGATTACCGTAGCCAGTTCGTCCAATGTTGCATCGAGGTCTTTTATTTTTTTGGGGATGATTTCCAGCGTATACGCCGAATAATTCTGCGCCAGCGGCTTGCCGTTCCGATCGAGAATCAGTCCGCGATTGGGAACCAGCGGTAAAATGGAAATGCGGTTTGCTTCCGCCAGCGTGTGGTAATGCTCTTGCTGGACGATTTGTAAATAATAGAAGCGTGCATAAAGAATCGCGAACAAAATCAACACAAATCCGATGCTGATCAGCAGCCGGAACCGGAATTTGGATAGCTCAAACGAATGATTTCGTAATTCTACGTGCTGCTTCATAATGCATCGGGATCGGGTTTTTGCTTCTGCAACCGCATTAACACGAAAGAGGCGGGTGCCCACAGTAAAGCGCCGGTTGCGGTGGTGAGAAAATACGACCAATCGGGTGGCGAGGCCCCGCTGGATAGTGCAATCAGCACAATGATGGATTGCATGATGAAAAAGGTAAAACCGATCTGCGGCGCTTGCTGCAACGCGTTGAATAACCGCAACCTGCGTCCGAACACCAAGGTCAGATACACAACGACACAATAGGCCAAGGCATGCTGTCCCAAAATACCGGCATTGCCGACATCCATCATCAATCCCAGGCCGAAGGCGATACCCATGCCCATTTTTTGCGGATGATTCACGCTCCAGTATGCAATGGCAAGCGCTATAAAATCGGGACGCAGCATCAGGAAATCGCCTTGCAACGGTACGAAATTCAGTATCAGCGCCGCTACCAGGCTGCCCGCAATAAGCCAATTATTGGCAGGCACGTAAACATCCTGCCCCAAATAGTTTTCTTTCTTGGCCGAACTGCTTTCGTTAGTTCTTTCCGGATTCAATTACAGGTATCTCTGAAGAATCAGTCGGTTCTGCTGGTATCAACGATAAAACTAAAACTTGTTTATTCCGGTCGGCGCCGGCAACCGGAGTGCCGATGATCAGCGCAAAATCGTCCCCGGAATCTTGCTCGATTCTTTGTACAATTGCAACCGGAATGCCGGGCGGGTAGACGCCGCCGATCCCGGAAGTGACCAATAAATCGTCGCGCTGCACATCGGTATTCAGCGATAAAAAGCGCAATGCCAATTCATTGTTCTTACCGGTGCCGGTAACGATAGACCGGATGCCGTTACGTAAAACTTGTACCGGCACCAAATGGTCTTTGTCGGTGATCAATGTAACCTCGGACGACCAGGGATACAATTGCGTGATTTGCCCGACGATACCTTTGTCATCGATGACGGCTTGACCCAATTCGATGTGGTGCCGACTGCCCTTGTTCAATGTGATTTTATGGTTGAACGGATCGCGCGGCGTATACAAAATGTCGGCTAACACGGCTTTGGTTTTGGTTTGCGTTTCGATTTGCCGCACCGCGCCCAGCAGGTTGCGCAAGTGGTTATTTTCAGATCCCAGCGCGTGCAGCGTCAGTAATTGCTCTCTGCTTTCCAGATACAATTGCCTGAGCTTTTCGTTTTCTTCCAGCAAATAAAAACTGGCGATAAATTTCTCAATAGAGTCGACAATATCCGCCGGAAAATAAGCGATCCGCTGCAACGGAAAAATAATCACGCCAATGGACTGGCGCAAATGCGGAAAATATTTGAAGCGTGTATCCTCCGCGATCAATATGCAGGACAACAATGCGAATACAAACAGGCGGGCAAACGGACCTGGGCCATGTCTGAAAAACGGAGGAACTGTTTCCATGACGCGCCGTATTTATATTTGTAAATTTGAAGTTATCGCCGATCGATCGATAAAAACAAAAAATTAAACGCGAAACGCTTAATCGCGGGCGAAAATGCCGGTGGATCGATCCATGTTTTCCAATGCGACACCCGCACCCCGCACGACACAAGTCAGCGGATCGTCGGCAATGATAACCGATAGACCGGTTTCTTCCATCAATAAACGGTCGATGTCGCGCAACAAAGCGCCGCCGCCTGTCATGACCATGCCTTTTTCGGCGATGTCCGAGCCTAATTCCGGCGGGGTATGTTCCAGCGCCGATTTAACCGCGCTGATAATGCTATTGAGCGGTTCCGCCAAAGCTTCCAGAATTTCGTTGCTGGAAATGGTAAAACTGCGCGGTATGCCTTCGGCGAGATTGCGGCCTTTGACCTCGATTTCCCGTACCTCGGAACCTGGAAACGCGGAGCCGATTTCTTTTTTGATGATTTCGGCAGTGACTTCGCCGATCAGCATGCCGTAATTGCGGCGGATATAATTGATAATAGCCTCGTCGAATTTGTCGCCGCCGACGCGCACCGAATTGGAATACACGATACCGCCCAGCGAAATGACCCCGACTTCGGTTGTGCCGCCGCCGATATCCACGACCATCGAACCCGTCGGCGATTCAACCGGTAAATCCGCGCCCAGCGCTGCCGCCATCGGCTCTTCGATCAACTCGACCTTGCGCGCGCCGGCGCCGTAAGCCGCTTCGCGAATTGCGCGGCGTTCCACTTGCGTGGAGCCGTAGGGTACGCAAATCACGATGCGCGGATTGGCGGAAAACAAGCGCGGCGGATTGACCTTGCGGATAAACATCTTGAGCATTTGTTCGGTGACGGTAAAATCGGCAATCACCCCGTCTTTCATCGGACGAATCGCGGTAATATTGCCCGGCGTGCGTCCCAGCATTTGTTTGGCGGCAAGTCCGACTTGCTGGATCGTTTTTTTGCCGTTATTGCCGTTTTCTTCGCGAATGGCAACCACGGAAGGCTCGTCCAGCACAATGCCCTGGCCGTGAACATAAATCAGCGTGTTGGCGGTACCCAAATCAATCGCCATGTCCGTTGAAAAATAGCTACCTAGAATGCTGTTATTGAAGAAATTAAACATAAGGGCAGGATCCGATTGTTAATAATTGTGATGAAAGCGAATGATAAATAAAACCGGCAAAAAATAATACGCCTGGTGAACTGCGGCATGATACCCTAATATGTATTTGAATATAAGGTTGCTCATCTAAAATGACTTTAACGGTAAACGATGTAAAACGAATTGCCGATTTGGCCTATATCGAAATCGATGACAAAGAAGCGCAAGACACGTTAACGCAGCTTACGGGAGTTTTTAATTTGATCGAATCGATGCAGGCGGTGGATACTGCATCCGTCGAGCCGATGTCGCATGCGCAAAGCGTTGCGCAACGTTTACGCGAAGATCGGGTCAGCGAAACCGTCGAGCGCGAGCTATATCAGTCCATCGCGCCGCAAGTCGAAGCCGGGCTTTATCTGGTACCGCAAGTGATTGAATAACAGGTATCGTACGCCCTGATTGTCTCTGCAACATTTTAATTTTCGTTCCGTATTATGTTTAACGCCAGCCTTAAACAGCTCTCCTATCAGCTTGCCGGGAAAAAGATTTCCAGCACCGAGCTGACCACCGAATTTCTCAAGCGCATCAAAACCCTCAACCCGGAATACAATGCGTTTATTACCGTCAATGAAGACATGAGCCTCGCGCAAGCGCGCGCTGCCGACGGCATGATCGCTGCCGGGAAAGCGAGTCCGTTGACCGGTATCCCGATCGCGCAAAAGGATATCTTTTGCGCCAAGGGGTGGTTGACCACCTGCGGCTCCAAAATGCTGTCGAATTTCGTGTCGCCGTACGACGCCGGTGTTATCGAACGCTTCAATCAAGCGGGCGCGGTCAA
>SXJH01000236.1 GCA_005779435.1 Nitrosomonas sp.
CTGCCGAGATTCTCGATTGCGTTCAGCCGCTTGACAATGACGCCGTGACTCGCCATCGCCTTGGCGCCATGCGCTAACGTGATGGTGAGAATAGCGGGCAGCAATTCGGGCGACAATCCCACCGCTAACGCCAAGGCAAACAGCACGGTTTCGATGGTCGGATGTTGAAGCACGATGTTAATGATCAGCACCGCCACCACCATCACCGCCATGATACGAACCAGCAATGCGCCGAATTGGCGTAATCCGCGTTCAAATTCGGTTTCCGGAGGGCGTAACGTCAGGCTCACGGCAATCCGCCCATAATGCGTTTCACGCCCGGTATGCACCATCAATGCTTTCGCAACGCCGCTGCGCACCGAGGTTCCCATGAAAACGCAGTTGTTTTGCTCGGCCAGGCTGGCTTGTTCCGCCGAAACGCCCGGATCTTTTTGCACCGGATAGGTCTCGCCGGTCAACAGCGCCTGCGACACATAGAAATCCTTGGCTTCGAGCAAAATACCATCCGCCGGAATCAGATTGCCCGCCGAAAGCAAAATAATATCGCCCGGAACGACTTCGTCCGCCGGAATGATTTGATGCCGACCGTCGCGAATCACCGTCGTCTTGATCGAAATTTGCTGCCGCAATTGCTCAACGGCATGCGTGGCGCGGTATTCCTGTATGCAGCCAAGCAGCGCGCTCATTAACACAATCGCCAGCACAATCGACGCATCCAGCCAATCGTGCATCAACATTGCGACAATGGCCGCAAAAACCAGAATCAGCACCAAAGGACTGCGGAATTGATTCAGGAACAATCGCACTACTTTATGGCGCTCAAGACCGTTCGCCACCGAATTGCGGCCATATTGCCGCAAACGCTCTGCGGCGATTGACTGGGCCAGGCCATCGGGGCTGCTCTTTAATGCAACGAGCATTTCATCGCATGACTTGCTCCAATAGCTCGATGTCATGCTTGTGCATCCTTCATCGGTCAATAGATCCACTCGTTCAATAGCGACCGTGCAGCCGTAATGATTTCGGATGCAACCATACCGAGCGGCCCATGATGCTCCCGGAGCAAACGATCCGCCGCCGCGCCGTGCAAGTAAACCGCCAGCAGTAGCGCATTTCCGGGTTCAAGGCCTTGCGCAATCAGTGCGCCGACCATCCCCGCCAATACATCGCCCGTACCGGCGGAACTCAAGCCGGGATTGCCGCTGGTATTTAAATAACGCCTCCCATCGGGAAAACAGCAAATGCTGCCCGCGCCTTTGAGTACCGCATAGCAGTTGAACCGCTGCGCGATTTTCTGGGCCGCATCCATGCGATTGTTTTGTACGGCGGCGGTATCGGTATCCAACAGGCGTGCAGCTTCCGCAGGATGCGGGGTTAGAATGGACGGCGCTTTGCGTTGACCGAGCATGCGGGCAAGCGCCGGATGCTGCGCTATCAGGTTTAACGCATCGGCATCCAATACCAGCGCGGATTCGCTGCTTAGTGCGATTTCCAGCCAGCCCGGCGCTTGCGGCGAGTTGCCGAATCCTGGACCGGCAACCAGGCAATGCAACGGTGTTAACGCCAGCAAATCGGACGGCGTGCGCAGCATCAATTCCGGCTGCGCATAATCGACCGACGGCGCGGTATCGCTCAATAACCCGGCATAGACGCGGCCTGCGCCCAGATATAAAGCCGCCCGTCCGGCCAGCAGCGCCGCACCGATCATTCCGGTAGAGCCGCCCAGAATCGCAACATTGCCGAACGAGCCTTTATGGCTGTTTGCAGTACGCGGCAGCGGCAGTAATGTATTGGCGAGGGTTTGATCGAGCAGCCAGATACTCGGTTCAGGCGGTGCGGTTAATTGAATGTTTAAGTCGCACAATACGATCCTGCCGCTGTATTCGGGGCCGAAATTGGTGTACAGGCCGGGCTTGAGGCCGATAAAAGTTACGGTGATCGCGGCATGAACCGCAGCGCCGTAGACACAGCCATTATCGCTGCCCAAACCGGAAGGGATGTCCAATGAAACGATAGGGGCATTTAAGCAATTGGCGGCTTGAATCCATGTTAAATATTTTCCGCCAATACGGCGATTTGCCGATTGATCGAGGCCGATACCGAACAAGCCGTCGACGACCGCATCCCAAGCTTGCTCGCCGTCGGGTATGTCCGCATGGATTTCGCCGCCGCCGGCCAACCAGGATTGCATTGCCCGCTTGGCATCCGCAGGGACGCGATCCGCATCGGCGATGCAAGACACGCTAACGATATTGCCCCACTCCCGTAAATAACGCGCGACGACAAACGCATCGCCGCCGTTATTGCCAGGACCGGCAAGTACCAGTACGCGACAACAGCTTCTTCGCAGCAATTGGTCGCGTATGATTTGCGCCGCCGCCAATCCGGCTTTCTCCATCAAATTCGGCGCCTCGGATAGCGCCGCCGCTTGCCGTTCGATTTCACGGATTCCGGCGGTCAAATAAACTGGAATCATAGCCGCATGCCTCGTCGTTTTTCTCGCTCTATTTTAAGCGGTTTCTTGATACACTACGAATATATCGGAAAAATGGAAGCAGCAAGTTGCCGTAAGCAGGGAAAAAGATGGTCGAAGAAAAAAAATATGAAATCGGTATTAATGTCAGAACGGTATATCTGGACGATCAGTCGGACGAGGAAGCAAACCGGCATGTGTTCGCCTATACCGTCACCATCGCAAACACCGGTTCTGTCGCGGCGCAGCTCATCAGCAGGCATTGGATCATCAATAACGGCGACGGTACTGTCCAAGAAGTTCGCGGCTTGGGTGTTGTCGGCGAACAGCCGTTGCTCAAACCGGGCGATAGTTTTGAATATACGAGCGGAACCGTGATTTCGACCCCTGTCGGATCGATGAAAGGAAGTTATCAAATGGCGGCTGAAGACGGTTGCCATTTCGATGTCGAGATCCCCGAATTTATTCTCAGCGTACCGAGAACATTGCATTAAGGAGACGCCGATTCATTCGGCGAACGAGATGAAGCACGAGGCGCACGGAACGCAGCAACCGAGACATATCGACGCGATAGGCGAGGCAGCGAGTGCCGCACAACGAAGTGATTCGCTCGTACCGCCAATAAATCAGCGTTTCCTTAGCGTGCGCGGCTAATTTTATTGCAATGTCCGGAAAAATTTATCTAATCCCTACGCCTATCAGTCCGGAAAATATCGCATGGGCAATACCTGCAGCGGTTCAACAATGCGCTGCCGGACTTTCGCATTTCATCGTCGAGCATCCCAAAACGGCCCGGCAATTCCTGAAACAATTGAATTGCAAGCATCCGCTGCAGGAAATAACGCTGCTGACACTCAATGAGCATACCGGCAAAAAGGATTTACCGGCCTTGCTTGAGCCGGTTTTGGCGGGACTCGATGTCGGTTTGATGTCCGAAGCGGGATGCCCCGGCGTGGCCGATCCCGGCGCGGGGTTGATCCGATTGGCACATTCTCGCGGTATTTCAGTAGTGCCGCTCGTCGGCCCGTCATCGATTATTTTAGCGTTGATGGCGTCCGGCTTAAATGGGCAGTGTTTCGCGTTTCATGGCTATTTGCCGGTAGAGAGCATTGCACGCGCAAGCAAAATAACCGAATTGGAAAAAATATCGATCAATTTGCGCCAAACGCAGATATTTATTGAAACACCCTATCGCAATCAAAAATTGCTCGAACAATTGGCGCAGGTTTGCCGGGACACGACCGATTTATGCATCGCAAGTCAACTAACCGCACCCGACGAAAAAGTACACACCCAATCCATCAAAGAATGGCGGCGCGCTTTGCCGGATATTAACAAAATACCGGCAATTTTCTTACTGCA
>SXJH01000237.1 GCA_005779435.1 Nitrosomonas sp.
AAAAAACACAGAAAACACGACAAATTCGTATCAAATTACGACTTTTATCTTGAAAAATCCAAAAAAGAGAGAGCAAATCAAATTGAGATTACGCATTTACTCCAGTCTTTCTAAAAAACGGTGATTTTGCAAAGGTCTCGAGATGTATCATAGCGATAGTCAGAATTTCGAGCGCCACCCAACGCGAAGAATCGCTTGCGCAGCCAACTACTCAGTGTTTCCTTGGGGGCATTGCACGTAACGAGTAGGATCGTTCATGCCCGCAGCGGCGAACCCATCGCGCCGAATGCGGCAAGAATCGCACACGCCGCATGCACGGCCTTCCTCATCCGCCTGATAACAAGAAACCGTTAAGCCATAATCGACACCAAGGCTGTAACCCGTTTGAATGATTTCTTTCTTTGACATGTGCATCAACGGTGCATGAATGGCGAGTTTCGTGCCTTCGATTGCGGCCTTGGTGGCAAGATTGGCCATGGCTTCGAAAGCTTTGATGTATTCGGGACGGCAATCCGGATAACCGGAATAATCGACCGCGTTGACGCCGATAAAAATATCCCGGCAATCCAGCGTTTCAGCCCATGCCAGCGCAAGCGACAACATGATGGTATTTCTGGCGGGCACGTAGGTCGCTGGAATACCGTTTTGCGTTCCGTCTATCGGGATGGCTATGGACGGGTCGGTCAGCGCGGAGCCGCCGAAAGTTGTCAGATCCAGTTTAACGATTTGGTGCGCACGAGCACCGTGTGCACACGCAACGGCTTGCGCCGCTTTTAATTCAGCGCGATGCCGCTGACCGTAATCGATACTCAGCGCATAGCATTCGAATTGCCGGGAGCGTGCCATCGCCAGCGTTGTTGCCGAGTCCAATCCGCCGGACAGCAATACCACGGCTTTCTTTATGCCCGCAGTCATGATATCAATGCCCCGGCTGTTCGCCCCATACCAGTTTATGCAATTGCAACTGCATCCTGACGGGTAATCGATCGCGCAATATCCAATCGGCCAGTTGCACCGGATTGACCTTGCCGTACACGGGCGAAAACAGAATCGGACAAGTTTGCGTTAACCGCTTGCTTTGAATGAGTTCACCGGCCCACCGATAATCGGCTTCATCGCATAACACAAATTTGATTTCATCCTGCGGCGTCAAATGCGCCAGATTGTCCCAATTGTTTTTACCGGCCTCACCGGAACCGGGTGTTTTGATGTCCATGATCTTGCTAACCCGTTTGTCCACATGCGCCAAATCCAACGCACCGCTGGTTTCCAGCGATACCGAATAGTCGGCGTCGCACAGCGCGGTCAGCAAAATCAAGCAATTTTTTTGCGCCAGCGGCTCGCCGCCGGTCACCGTAACATAGCGCGTGTCGTAACCGGCCACTTGGTTCATGACTGCCGCAATCGGCATCGTTTCGCCACCGGAAAACGCATAAGCGGTATCGCAATAACCGCAGCGCAGCGGACAGCCGGTCAGGCGTACAAAGACAGTCGGCAATCCGACGCGACTGGTTTCGCCTTGTAACGAAAAGAAAATTTCACTGATACGCAAGGTTGTTGTTTCTAACGCTTGCACGATACTCATGAGCGGGGAAAGTGTGGGTTAGACGTTTACCGAAAACAGTAATCAGTCTATTTGAGAAAACGGCGTTATTTGAGATTGGCCAAGCGTTGCTTGGCCTTTTTTGCGGCATCGCTGTTGGGATATTTCGCCAGCAGATTTTCCAGTGTGGTTTTGCTGGTTTTGCTGTCGCCCATTTCATACAGGCTGCTGGCCATATTCAAGTACGCATCCGGCACTTTATTGCTATCGGGATACTTACCGATCAGTTGTTTTTGTGCTTCGACCGCCAATTGGTAATCGCGCATCGCGTAACGTGCGTTGCCGATCCAATACGCTGCAGCGGGCGCTAAATTGGATTGCGGGAAATTTTGCAGAAACGCTTCAAAATGCGCGATTGAACTTGCATACTCGCCATTCTTGAATAAATCGTACGCTTCCTTGTAAACGTCGGCTTCGCTCGATCCGGCGGCTACATATCCATTATTGACCGCGACCGCATCCGATCCCGGCTCTGCGGCGGAAACGACGCTTTCCGGCACTGCTTCAGGATCAGCGGCGGCGACATCATCCGGCGGCGCAACGGCAGCCGCTGCGGCAGGGCCGGAAATATTCGCAGAATTTTCCGCAGGCAACGAAGAGCTTTTCTTGCTGCCGGGTTGCTCGATATGCCGCAGCCGGTTGTCCAGGTCAATATAAAAATCCCGCTGACGCTTCTGCAACATGGAATTTTCATTGGTGAGCATTTCGATCTGCCCATTCAATTTCCCCAATTCCTGTTCCAAGGTTTCTACTTTACTATACAGATCGAGCAATCCCTGGCTGCCGAGCGTTTGCTCCATTTTGGCAATACGCGCTTCCATATCGCTGACTTGTTTGCGAAGCGCGTCAATCTGCTGGCGCGCTTCATTATCACCGAACAGTGAAGCATAACCGACATTGCTGCTCAGTAAAAACAACAGTACGAAAACGCGTATCGTCATGTTATTCACCCCGGTAGACAATATCCGTACGGCGGTTCTGGCTCCAGGCAGTTTCTCCGCTGCCGTAAGCACGCGGCTTTTCTTCACCTAAGCTGACGGATTCGATTTGCACATCGCGCGCCCCTGCCAAGGTCATCATGTTTCTTACGCTGTCGGCACGGCGTTGGCCTAACGCGAGATTGTATTCCCGGCTGCCACGGTCATCGGTATTGCCTTGCAGGATGACGCTGGCGCTTGGGTTATCCCGCAGAAAACGGGCGTGCGCCAGTACCAATTCCCGGTACTCGCCTTTTACGGTGTAGCTGTCGTAGTCATAGTAGACACTGCGTTGCGACAAGACGTTGCTTGGATCGTTCAGTTGATTGAAATAACTCGGCCTGCCGGATTCGGATCCCATTAATTCACTGCCGCTCATGCCATCTCCGGCTCCTGCCATTTCATCGCCGTCAGGTTGCGTCGTTTGACTCGCACATGCCGACAACAGAACGATCATAGCAATACCCAATAATTTTTTCATTTATAGCTCCTTTTA
>SXJH01000238.1 GCA_005779435.1 Nitrosomonas sp.
AACTCACTAATTCAATGCGGTTCAAAGCGGACAATTTATTTGCTATAAAACCGGACAATTCTATTTGTTGCTAACAGCTAATCTCAGTATTTATTACTCGCCTTGGCATCCTTCCTGAGTTTTAACCCTGCAGCGTCGAATCCGGGCTATCCATTAGCGCCATACTCAGTCTCTAAAATTCTGGAATTGCAGCGGAAAATCGGCTACGGATTTTTTCACCAACTGTATCGCTTCTTGCAATACGTCTTTCTTTGCGCCCGATACACGCACGACATCGCCCTGGATACCGGCCTGCACTTTCAGCTTGCTGTCCTTGATATATTTGATGATCTTTTTTGCCAACTCGGTCTCGACGCCGGTTTTTACCGTAACAATCTGCTTCACCTTATTGCCGCTGATTTTCTCTATTCCGCCTTTATCCAAGCAACGCACATCTACATTGCGCTTGGTTAATTTTGTACGCAGGATATCCTGCACCTGCTCCAGCTTAAACTCATCGTCCGCGTATACGGACAACTGATAATCCGCCTGTTCGACCCTCGCATCGGAGCCTTTGAAATCAAACCGCGTGCCAACTTCTTTATTGACTTGATCGACCGCATTCTTGACTTCCTGCTTATCGACTTCGGAGACTATATCAAATGTTGGCATAACAACCCTCGTCTATCCGATTCACTTAAGGAAACGCTAATTTTTAGCCTTTTTGGTCAAATTTGCCGCAATACGCATCCGCAACGCGTTGAGTTTTATAAAACCGGCAGCATCGCTTTGATTGTAAGCTCCCGCATCGTCTTCAAATGTCGCGATAGTGGAATCGAACAAAGAATCTGTTTTCGAATCCCTGCCGACCACGATGACATTGCCCTTATACAATTTCAACCGCACCCAGCCATTGACACTCTCTTGCGTGGCATCGATCATGGTTTGCAATACCTTCCTCTCCGGACTCCACCAATAACCGTTGTAAATCAGCGCAGCATAACGCGGCATGAGATCGTCTTTCAGATGCGCGACTTCCCGATCCAAGGTTATCGATTCCATTGCGCGATGCGCTCGCAACAAAATCGTTCCGCCCGGCGTCTCATAGCAACCGCGCGACTTCATGCCAACGTAGCGATTCTCCACCAAATCCAACCGCCCTATGCCATGCTTGCCGCCCAATTGATTCAACTTCGCCAACACATCCGCCGGCGATAGCGGAACGCCATTTAGCGCCACAACATCGCCACGCTTGAATTCGATATCCAAATACTCGGGCACATCCGGAGCGTGCTCGGGAGACACGCTCCAGCGCCACATCGATTCTTCCGGTTCCGTTGCCGGATTTTCCAATATCCGGCCTTCGTATGAAATATGCAATAAATTGGCATCCATGCTGTACGGCGAACCGGCTTTCTTTTTCATTTCGACCGGAATGCCATGCCGCTCCGCATACTCCAATAGTTTTTCCCGCGAATTCAAATCCCATTCGCGCCATGGCGCGATCACGTGAATATCCGGTTGCAACGCATAATAACCCAGCTCAAAACGAACCTGATCGTTACCCTTGCCGGTAGCGCCGTGCGATACCGCATCGGCGCCGGTTTCATTGGCAATCTCGATCTGCCGCTTAGCGATTAGTGGGCGCGCAATACTGGTACCCAATAAATACTCGCCCTCGTAAATCGTATTGGCACGAAACATCGGAAACACAAAATCGCGCACAAACTCTTCGCGCAAATCATCGATATAGATTTCCTTAACGCCCAATTGCTTGGCTTTGGCGCGCGCCGGCTCCACTTCTTCGCCTTGTCCGATATCTGCGGTAAAAGTAACGATTTCGCATTGATATGTATCCTGCAGCCATTTCAAAATAACCGAGGTATCCAATCCGCCGGAAAATGCCAAAACCACTTTATTAATTTTCTTCATTGTTCAATTAGTAAGTCAAAAGTTATTTATTCACGTCCACTTTACCCAAAAGCAGATATTCCATCAGCGCCTTTTGCGTATGCAACCGATTCTCCGCTTCGTCCCATACCACCGACTGCGGTCCGTCGATTACTTCGGCGCTGACCTCTTCGCCACGGTGCGCGGGCAGGCAGTGCATAAATAATGCATCGGATTTCGCCAGCGCCATCATTTCCGCATCGACGCAAAAATCGGCAAAATCCTTTTTCCTCTGTTCCGTTTCCGCCTCAAATCCCATACTCGTCCACACATCCGTGGTGACCAAATCCGCACCGGTCACCGCCTTATGCGGATCGGCAAATATTTCATAGTGCGGCTTATTGCCCAATCCGATACGATCGGAATCGATGCTATAGCCCGGCGGCGTGGATACATGCACTTTGAAATTGAATATCTCAGCCGCCTGCAACCAGGTATTGCACATATTATTAGCGTCACCGATCCATGCGATCACTTTTCCATCGATGCTGCCGCGAAATTCGATATAAGTAAAAATATCGCTCAAAATCTGGCATGGATGATATTCGTCGGTTAGGCCATTGATCACAGGTACCCGCGAATTTTCAGCGAAGCGCGCAACGACTTCATGCTGATAAGTGCGTATCATCACCAGATCCACCATGCGCGAAATCACGCGCGCCGCATCTTCCACAGGCTCCCCGCGCCCCAATTGCGTATCGCGTGTGGACAGATAGATGGCGGAACCGCCCAATTGATGCATCCCCGCTTCAAACGACAATCGCGTGCGCGTTGAATTTTTGTCGAAAATCATCGCCAACGTGCGATCGGTCAAAGGCCAGTATTGACGGTAATTCTTGAAGGCTTGCTTTATCCAGCGCGTACGCTCGAATAAATACTCGTATTCATCCCGGTTAAAATCGCTGAATTGCAAAAAATGCTTTAATTGCATAATGCGTTAAATAACCAATCGGACCAACCATCCGTCAGCTATTCAAAAACTCCTTTATCAATTCGCAAGTTACATCGACAACCTGCTCCGCCTCGCGTTGCTGCATCACAAACGCCGGTAACAAACGCACCACCTTATCCGATGTCACATTAATGAGCAGCTTTCTCTCCAATGCCCTTTTCACCAACTCGACACACGGCACGGCAAGCTCCACGCCGACGATCAAGCCTTGTCCTCTCACTTGCACCACACCGGCGACATCGGCCAATTGCCGCTTAAATCGATCGCGCATAAAATCGCCCACTTCCGCTGCATGCCCGATCAGATTTTCATCTTCAATCACTTGCAATGTTTCAAGGGCTGCAGTGCAAGCCAATGGGTTTCCGCCGAATGTCGAAGCGTGATTACCGGGTTTGAAAACGTCGGCGGCCACGCCTTTAGCCAAGCAAGCGCCAATCGGCACGCCGCCGCCCAATCCTTTTGCCAAGGTGATGACATCCGGCATGATCCGGCTATGCTGAAAAGCGAACCACTTGCCGCTTCGCCCAATACCGGATTGCACTTCGTCGAGCATCAACAACCATCCGTTCTGATCGCACAATGCGCGCAACTGCTGCAAATAATGCGCTTCCGGAATGTTCACGCCGCCTTCGCCTTGGAACGGCTCCACCAGAATCGCAACCACATCCTTATTATTGGCCGCAACTTGCGCGACCGCTTCCAGATTGTTATAAGGCGCTCGCACAAAACCCGACAATAACGGCTCGAAACCGGCCTGCACTTTACGATTGCCGCTGGCCGTCAGCGTTGCCATGGTGCGCCCGTGAAACGAACGCTCCATCACGATAATGGTCGGCAGCGAAATCCCCCGATTGTGCCCATACAAGCGCGCAAGCTTTATCGCCGCCTCATTCGCTTCGGCTCCCGAGTTACAGAAAAAAGCATTATCCATCCCGGACAACGCAATCAAACGCTCGGCCAATCGCTCTTGTTTCTCGATTCGATATAGATTTGAGGTATGAATCAGCGTGCTTGCTTGCTCACAGATCGCTTTGGCCAATCGTGGATGACAATGCCCCAATCCGCATACGGCAACGCCCGACAAAGCATCAAGATACCGCTCTCCCCGATCGTCCCACAGCCACACGCCCTCACCTTTGACAAAGGTGACAGGCAACCGCGCATAAGTATTCATTACATTCGACACGACACAGCACCCGCTTCAAAGTGAAAAATCTCGATTCAGCGTCCCTTAAAACCCGCTTTGAAATTTTGGAAAAACTGTTATGTTTACTTATTTAATTTGGTTTTTCAAGCTTTTTTTCTTTAAGGATCCGCTTGCTATTGCA
>SXJH01000239.1 GCA_005779435.1 Nitrosomonas sp.
AATGGTGCGTGAGCCTGTCCAAAAGCGCGGTGGTCATTTTGGCATCGATAAAAACGTTGCTCCATTCTGCGAACATGAGGTTGGTCGTAATGATCACGCTGGTACGTTCATAAAGCCTTGAGAGCAAGTGAAACAGTAGTGCGCCACCGGCTTGCGAGAATGGCAGATAACCCAGACCAGATCGATCTGCAGCAGGCTTAAGGCAAGCCTGCCCTGTTTGCCCGCTGATTTTTCCTGTTCCAGGTTATTGGCCAGGTCAATAGCACTGAAGAAACGCACTTTTTTGTTGTGATGCTGGATGCCTGAAGTACCGATGCCAATGGCCAGGTGCGTTTTACCGGTGCCGGTGCCGCCGACCAGCACCAGATTCTGTGCGGCGGCTGTAAATTCCATCGTTGCCAATTGCCGAATCAGTTGTTGATCGACTTTGGACTGACTGAAGTCGAAGCCTTGTAAATGACGCTGCACCGGGAATCTGGCAGCTTGGGTCTGATAGCGGATGGAGCGGATATTACGCTCGGTTGCTTCGGCCTGGAGTGCAAAGAGAGCGCGCACCGCACGCCACATTTAACCTGTGGCGTGCGCTTAGGGCCGGGGCAGCCTACATTCATTTGGCTTCTGACGCACAAACGCCATCGCAATCAAAGCAACAGCCAGATACCCCAGCCTAAAAACACTACGCCTATCGCTTGAGAAAAGGATTGCTGGTATCGCGGTAAAATTTTCTCAACCAATACCAGCGCCGCAATCAACGCCATTGCCCATAAATTCATCACACCGACAGCAAACATAATCATCATTTGCGCCCAGCAGCAACCCACGCACATGCTGCCGTGCTTAAATCCCATTCGGATGGATCCAATTGTGCCTTCGCGCCATTCCGTCAACAAAAATCCTACGGGAGAACGGCAATTTTGCAGGAAAAAATCCTTTACCGGCATCCATTGATAAATCCCTGCCGCAATAAAAATAACGGCAGCCATGGTTTCGTTCCGGTTATCCATCATCGGCGACAAAAAATGCAACCCGTGCATTTGCCATTGCAGCAATGTCAGTGCAATGCTGAATAACAACCAAATCAGCAAATAAGCCGTAGAGAACAAAGCGGAAGAAAGCCGATCGTTCAATTTCCGCTGTCGGCAGATTCGGGCATACGCGAGGATCATCGGGATGGCCGAAGGCAGCATCATTGCCGCCATCATGACAGCCCACATCAGATATACCCACCAAAAATCCTGCCACTGCCAGTCTGAAGTTGCCGCAGGCGGCATCCACATCTCCGACATCGGCAGCGTCGCCATCCGTTCATATTGATAAAACAGATAAAGCCACGCGGCACCGATCACTGCCAGCAAGGTTAACCAAATAATCAATTGCTGCTTGAGCATGGTCAGCGGCATGAGCCTGCCATTGAAGTCAACGCATGCTTATTGCCGGATGGCAAAAACGGCACCAACCTCAAGGCTGGTAAGTAAACGGCGAGTAATAACCGTTGCGTTCGGTGAATTTCCAGGCTTTGTCATAATCCTGGTACTGATACTGACTGGATTTCGCCACTACTGTCGGATGGCTGGCCACCACGCATAACGGCGGATTTTCAATGGTCGAGTTTCCGCCTTTAATGCCTTGTATGCTTTCGATGGTTGCTTGAGCGATGCCGGGTATGACCAGTTCGCGCCGATTGCCTTGTTCACGGTAATCGATTTGAACCCGTTTGATACCCCAGACTTCGGTTACAAAACTCATCAAAATGGCCGGATGACCGCCGACTTTGCCGGCGAAGATTTGTGTAATCGCATCGAATTGTGCGTCGGTGGCGCGTTCGTCAACATATAAGGCGGCTTGCCAGTTGCCTTCTTTCATATGTCCCGGCGAATAGCAGGCCAGCGCGACATTGAGTCCATCCAATTTCTCACCGCCCAAATAACCCGAATCGATATGCCACGCGACCAGCAACTTGCAATTCCCTTCCGATGGGGGTTGCAACCAGATGCACGGACAAGCGGTTTCGCAGTTGCATGCTTCAAAATAACTGCCTTGTAAATTCCATTGCGTCATTGTGTTCATGATAAATCCCTAAATGTTTAAAACGGCTCCTTGAAAGGCCGCAAATCCAGCTCATGCGTCCATGCGCTGCGAGGTTGTTGATGAATGGCCCAATAGGTTTGGGCGATAGCTTCCAATTGTAACAGCCCTTCCTGTCCCTTTGCCGCCACATACTCCGGAAACTGATTGCGGGCGCGATCGCCATCGATGACGCCATCGATCACCGTATGTACTACATGTATGCCTTGCGGCGAGAATTCCCGTGCCAAACCTTGCGCCAATGCTCGCAATCCGGCTTTGGCCGAAGCAAATGCGGTAAATGGCGGTTTGGCTCTTAACGACGCAGTCGCGCCGGTAAAAAAAACGGTGCCTTGCTGCTGTGCTTGCATGATCGCCACGATTTCCTTAGCGAATAAGAATGCGCCGAGGCAGTTTTGCCGCCATAACGCAGTGAATGTTTTTTCATCGATCTGCAAAAACGGCGCGGAAATATTGCTGTCGACGTTATACGCAGCCACTTGAACATTATCGCCGCGTTCCCGCACAACGCCAAAACAATGCGCCACATCCTGCGCTGCCGTCACATCGGCAACGACAGCCGTTGCCTCGCCTCCTTTTGCTTGGATCGCCTGTGCAACGGTGTTTAATTTCTCGCTGCTGCGGCCCACGATAAAAACATGCAATCCCTTTGCAGCGAAACATAAAGCCAATGCAGCACCCAATCCGCGTTCCGGCCCGACACCGGCAACGATTGCCGAATCCGGCTTTACAATCATGCGATCTTGCCGAATATCAATGAAAAGTTATTGCTGGGCATGTCGATTTTTTCTTTCAATTCCAAACCATGCTTGGCAGCCGCTTTTTTCAGATCGGCGATATCTTTCAAGCCCCATTCGGATACGCCGGCGGAACTGAGCGTTTCATGAAAGGTTTTATTCGATTCGGTCGAAAATTGCCCCTCAATACGGAACGGGCCGTAAATCAATAAAAAACCATCGTCCTTCAACAAGTTTGCGGCGCACTGCATCATGCCGTCGGCAATCGAGATGGGCGCCACTTGAAAAATATTGATGCAGAAAATTGCGGCAAACGATTTCTCAGGTCCCGGATTAAACCAAGTTTCCGGATCGGTCAGATCCAGATGCACCGGATCGGCGATATTATCGTTGCCGAGATTGCCGGTTAATTTTTTGATATTGTCGAAAACCTCGATATCCCTGTCCGACGGCTGGAAATGCAGATGATCGAAATGTGGCGCAAAATAATTGATATGCATGCCGCTGCCGCTGGCCATTTCCAAAATGCGTTCGGGGTCTTTCGGTAATTTATCTTTCAAAACACCCAAAATCGGCTCACGATTACGTCCACCGGCCCACGCGACATATTCGCTGAGCGGGTGCGGGTCTAACGGCGGTATTTCCTGATTCATGTCAAATTCCTTATGATAGTTAACGGTGCCAATAGTATCGGCGTAGTATAGCGCATTGGGAAAATAGACGGGGGTATTTGCCTCGATTGCGGCAAACGGCGCACAAAAAAAATCAACGCCCGATGGACGTTGATGAATTAACATTCAGGAAGATACCGGATTACTCTAGCACGGCTATTGTGAAGGAATTGTGATAACCGAAGGCAATCGCATTTACAATATCATCCTTAAAAATATCGCTTCTAACCGCACGTTAACCATGAATAAAATCAACCCCGATCAATCGGCTGCTTCAGCGCAACTCGGTCAGCGCAGCATGCAGGCGGTATGGCATCCTTGTACGCAAATGAAGCAACATGAAAACCACCCGCCTTTACCTATCGCGCGTGGCAAAGGCGTATGGCTATTTGATGCCGCCGGTAACCGCTATCTCGATGCCGTCAGTTCCTGGTGGGTCAATTTGTTTGGACACAGCAACTCTGTCATTAATGCGGCAATCCGCGATCAGCTCGAAAAAATAGAACATGTGATGCTGGCCGGTTTCACGCACGAACCGGTAATTGCATTATCCGAACGTCTCAAACAAATTACGCCCGGCTCGCTCGGGCATTGTTTTTATGCCAGCGACGGCGCATCGGCAATAGAAATCGCGCTAAAAATGAGTTTTCATTACTGGCAATTGTGCGGCAAAACGCACAAAACCGGCTTTGTCAGTCTGCAAAACGATTATCACGGCGAAACCTTGGGCGCGCTATCGGTCACCGATGTTGCCATTTTCAAGCAGACCTATGCGCCATTGCTGCGTCCCTGTACGCATGTGCCGACGCCCGATTGGCGGTATGCCGAAACAGGAGAATCCGCCGAAGCATTCGCCCTGCGCGCGGCGGATGCTTTGGAACGCTATCTGGCGGAGAATCATGCGCAAACCGCCGCATTCATTCTTGAACCGCTGGTTCAAGGCGCGGCCGGAATGGGCATGTACCACCCTGTTTATCTGCAACGCGCCCGGTTACTGTGCGATCGATATCAGGTGCACTTGATCCTCGATGAAATCGCCGTGGGCTTTGGCCGCACCGGCACCCTATTTGCCTGCAACCAAGCCGAGATAACACCGGATATCTTGTGCTTGTCGAAAGGACTGAGCGGCGGCTATTTGCCGATTTCGGTGGCAATGGCGACCGATGTTATTTATCAGGCGTTTTACAGCGATCAGATCTCACGTGCATTCCTGCATTCGCATTCGCATACCGGCAACGCAATCGGATGCCGCGCCGCTTTGGCTACATTGGATATTTTTGCGCAAGATAACATCATCGAAGCCAATAAAACAAAAGCGGCTTATTTGAACCGGATTGCCACAAAACTGGCTGCGCACGGCAGGGTTAAAAATTTCCGCAATTGCGGCATGATTTGGGCTTTCGAGGTTGATACCGCCATGCAGGATTTCGCCTCAGCCTGTTTCCAAGCCGGTCTAAAACACGGATTGGTATTGCGCCCGCTGGGAAAAACCGTTTATTTCATGCCGCCGTACGTCATCGAAGAGCCGGAAATGGATTTGCTGATCGACGGCACGCTGCATATTCTCGATACACTGAGCGCATAAAACATGACTGCCATGCAATTAACTTTCTTGGGCGCAGCCGGTGAAGTAACCGGCTCCAGCTATCTGATCGAAACCGGAAACGTACGCTTTCTGGTCGATTGCGGCATGTTCCAGGGCGGACGCGAAGCGGATAAAAAAAACCGCACCGCTTTTACCTTCGACCCCAAAACCATCGACTTCGTGTTGCTGACGCATGCGCATATCGATCATTCCGGCTTGCTGCCGCGTCTCAGCGCATGGGGTTTTCGCGGCCCGGTTTATTGCACGTCGGCCACCGCCGATTTGCTGCAAGTCATGCTGAAGGACAGCGCGTTTATTCAGGAAAAAGAAATCGAATGGCGCAACAAATCGCGCCAGCGCGACCGATCGGCACCGGATCTCGCCCCGTTGTATACGGTCACTCAGGCGGAAGCGCTGCTAAAACAGTTGCTCCCCGTCAGTTACGATACCGACATCATGCCCCATCCGGCGGTACGTTGTTGTTTTCGCGATGCCGGGCATATTCTGGGTTCTGCCATTATCGAGCTGTGGATCAAGAAGCAATCGGGTTACAAAAAAATCGTCTTCTCCGGCGATCTTGGCAAACCCGGTCACCCGGTAGTGCGCGACCCTACCCTGATCCAGCAGGCCGATATTCTGCTGATCGAATCCACGTACGGCAATCGGCTGCATCGCAGCATGGCGGATACCGTCGACGAATTGGTTTTCGCCGTCAACGACACATTGAACCGCAAGCGCGGCAATATCGTCATCCCGGCCTTTACCGTAGGCCGTACGCAGGACTTGCTGTTTTTATTGGTTGATTTACACCGAAAAGGCAAATTAGGCGATATGGAAATCTACGTCGATTCGCCCATGGCATACGCGGCGACCGAAATCACACTGCAGCATATGGCACTGCTCGATAAGGAAGCTTCCGAGGCATTGCGCTGGATGAATAGCAACGGACATAAACCGCGCATCCATTTTGTGCAGGATATTGAAGAATCGATGATGCTCAATCAAATCAAACACGGCATCATCGTCATTTCCGCCAGCGGCATGTGCGACGCCGGGCGTATTAAACACCATCTTAAATACAACCTCTCCCGGCGTGAATGCAGCATCTTGATTACCGGATTTCAAGCCGAAGGCACACTGGGCAGACGCTTGGTCGACGGCGCCAAGCACGTTAA
>SXJH01000240.1 GCA_005779435.1 Nitrosomonas sp.
ATTCGGATGCGCTCAGCATGATCGAAGGCGTGATGCAAGTATCCGAAATGCAGGCACGCGACATTATGGTGCCGCGCTCGCAAATGGATGTCGTCGACATCAGCCAGAAACCCGAGAAATTTATTCCGTTTGTCATCGATACCGCGCATTCGCGTTTTCCGGTCACCGAAGGCAGCGAAGACGATATTATCGGTATTTTGCTGGCAAAAGATCTGCTGCGATATCATGCCGACCCTGAGGAATTCAATATCCGCGACATGCTGCGCCCGGCGGTATTTATTCCCGAGTCCAAACGCCTGAATGTATTATTGAAAGAATTTCGCAGCAATCGCAATCACATGGCCATTGTCGTCAACGAATACGGCGGGGTTGCCGGTTTGGTGACGATTGAAGATGTTTTGGAGCAGATTGTCGGCGAGATCGAAGATGAATACGATTTCGACGAAGAAGAAGCCAATATTGTGATGGAATCGGACGGCTTGTACCGCATCAAGGCGATTACCGAGATCGACAGCTTCAACGAAGCGCTTGGCGCAGATTTCAGCAGCGACGACTACGACACGATCGGCGGCTTGGTTTTAAAAGAATTCGGCCGCTTGCCGAATCGCAACGAATCCGTGGTGATAGGCGATTTCAAATTCACGGTTCTGCGTGCCGATAGTCGGCGCTTACACACGCTCAAGGTGGAAAAACATGCCAATGCGCCGGAAATTAAGCAGGAATAAGCTTCCTGGGTATTTCGTATCGCCCGGCTTATGTCCAAAATAACACCCCGTCCGTACGATCCGGAAACCTTCCAAATATTGAGCGACAGCGGATTGCCACCGGTTCTGGCGCGCATCTATGCCGCGCGGGGTATCGAAAATACCGGTCAACTGGAGACCGAGCTGACACACTTGATCCCGTTTCAACAACTGAAAAACGTTACGGAAACGGCGGTTATGCTGGCAGATGCCATCGCAGCCCAAAAGCGGTTACTGATCGTGGCGGACTACGATTCCGACGGTGCAACGGCATGCGCGGTCGGTTTGCGTATTTTGCGCAAGCTGGATGCGACAGTCGACTACTTGGTTCCCAATCGGTTTGAATTCGGTTACGGTTTGACGCCGGAAATCGTGCAGTTGGCGTATGAAACCAAACGCCCGGATTTGCTCATCACCGTCGATAACGGTATTGCCAGTACGGAAGGTGTCGCGGCAGCAAATCGATTGGGCATGCAAGTCATCGTTACCGACCATCATCTGCCGGGCGATACTTTACCTGCGGCGCAGGCGATCATTAATCCGAATCAGCCCGGCTGCCCGTTTCCCAGTAAAAGTATCGCCGGCGTCGGCGTCATTTTTTACCTGATGCTGGCATTGCGCGCGGAACTTCGTCAGCGCGGTTTTTTCTCAACCGGCGCACAAGAACCCAATCTTGCCCATTTTCTCGATCTGGTGGCTTTGGGAACCGTGGCCGATGTGGTCAAACTGGATAACAATAATCGCATTCTGGTGCAGCAAGGTTTGCAGCGAATTCGCAAAGGACGGGCCTGCGCCGGTATCAATGCGCTGCTGAAGGTATCGCGACGCGATAGTCGGCAAATTTCCACCTATGAACTGGGTTTCATGCTGGGACCGCGGCTCAATGCCGCTGGACGGCTGGACGATATGTCGCTGGGCATCGAGTGCTTGACAACCGATGACGAGACGGTTGCCGCCAATATCGCCAAGCAACTCGATGAATTGAACCGGCAACGGCGGGAAATCGAGTCTACGATGCAGGAAAGCGCGTTGGCCAAGCTGGAAAGCGAGCTCAAAACCCGGCAAACGGAAATCCAATCCGCCTACAGCATCTGCCTGTTCGGTCGCGACTGGCACCAAGGCGTTATCGGCATTTTGGCATCGCGCATCAAAGATAAATATCATCGCCCGACAATTATTTTCGCTTCGGGAAACAACGGTGAAATCAAAGGCTCCGGGCGTTCGATTAACGGTTTTCATTTGCGTGATGCGCTGGATATCGTATCCAAGCGCTGTCCCGATTTGATTCTCAAATTCGGCGGTCACGCGGCAGCGGCGGGATTGACGATCCGCGCCGATGCGTTTGATGAATTTTGCCGCGTGTTTGAGCAGGCGGCACAGAGTCTGCTGTCTCCCGCCGATTTGACACGCATTATCGAAACCGACGGCGATCTGCCGCTGAGCGAAATCAATCTGGCGCTGGTGGAATCTCTCGATCGGCAAGTGTGGGGACAAGGGTTCCCGCAACCGGCTTTCAATGCCCGTTTTTATGTCGAGAGCCAGCGCATAGTCGGCGAGAAGCATTTAAAGTTGAAATTGCGAAAACTGGACTTCAGTAACGACGGTCAATCGCTACGGAAATCGCCCGATTCCTACGATGGCATTTTATTTTTTCACAGCGATCCTTTGCCAGACATCATCGATGCCGTCTATCGATTGCAAATTAACGAATATAATGGCAAAACCTCGCTACAATTCCAACTGGAACATTGGTTTCATGCGGATGAACCGGTAAACGACGATGCTCACTGAATTCACGCTCAATAGCGAATTGGCAGCCTTGCCGCATTTTGTAACCAGTCTTGCGATCGGTTTGCTGATCGGATTGGAACGCGAACGCAATCCCGGTTCGCGCGCCGGGTTGCGCACCTTTGCATTGGTGGCGCTGTTTGGCACCTTGACCGCGATGTTATCGGAAAAAGAAGCGCCATGGCTGCTGCTGGGCGGATTGCTGATCGTAGGCTCGATGATGATTTTCGCTTATTTTCGCGCCAAAGACGACAGCGCAGACCCCGGTACAACCACTATCGTCGCCATTCTCGTTTGTTATGGGTTGGGCGCGGCGGTTTGGTTTGGTCACGACACCTTGGCGATCATGCTCGCCATCATTACCACCGTGCTGTTGTACTTCAAAACGGAATTGCACGGCATTACGCAAAAACTGAGTCAGCGGGATCTTATTTCGGTGCTGCAGTTTGCAGTGCTGACTTTTATTATTCTTCCGATACTGCCGGACAAAGATTTTGGCCCGTACGAGGCCATTAATCCGCATCAAATCTGGCTAATGGTGGTGTTGATCTCAGGTGTCAGTTTGGCAGGCTATGTCGCCGTGCGATTGATCGGGCAGCGGCATGCTGCCGTGCTCGGTCTATTCGGCGGCTTGGTTTCCAGCACCGCAACAACGCTGGTTTATGCGCGCCGCAGCGCGGAGAATGCAAATTTCACGCAACTTGCGGTTGTCGTCATTTTGATTGCCAATCTGACCGTGTTGATCCGCTTGAGCATCATCAGCGCAGTGGCGTCTCCGGCTATTTTGCCGCAATTGCTGCCGATTCTCGGCAGCGGTTTTTTATTGGGCGCGATTGTCACCGCTTTTTGGTGGTATCGCTTAGCGCATCAGCATGAAATCCCCATGCCGGAAATCAAGAATCCGACGGAAATTCGCGCTGCCGCAACCTTTGGATTGATCTACGGCATTGTGATTTTTTGTTCCGCTTGGCTATCCGACATCGCGGGCAGCGGCGGGTTGTATGCGGTTGCGCTGGTTTCCGGATTGACCGATGTCGATGCCATTACCTTGTCGAGTCTGCGTTTATACGAACTGGGAAAACTGCAAGCTACAGAAACGATTATGGCGATTTCACTGGGATTGCTGGCAAATATCGGTTTTAAGCTCGGGCTTATTTTCTTTATCGGCAATGCGCTATTAGCAAGGCATTGTATTTCCGGGATGTTGGCAACCGCCGGTGGAATTGGTTTGGCGCTGCTGGTTGTGATTTAAGCCGGAAAGGATGCGGAAGCGGCTAACTTTCCTGCGTTCGGAAAGTTAGCCGGGTATAGATTTAGGGAGACGCTGATTAATTCGGCGAACGAGATGAAGCACGAGGCGCACGGAACACAGCAACCGAGACATATCAACGAGATAGGCGAGGGAGCGAGTACCGCGCAACGAAGTGATTCGCTCGTACAGCCAATAAATCAGCGTTTCCTTAGAAGTTCATGAACAGATTGACGCCCAGAATATGCAGCATCTGATCCGGCCGCGCGCTATGCGGTCTGTTGAA
>SXJH01000036.1 GCA_005779435.1 Nitrosomonas sp.
CAAAAACCAAAACATCCCGCATTTATTCAAACTGGCGCAAGAAGGCTACGCCATTCTTTCCGCCGTGCCCTCCTGCACGCTGATGTACAAACAGGAACTGCCGCTGCTATTTCCCGGCGACGAAGCCGTTCAAGCGGTCGCGGCGGCGATGTTCGATCCGTTCGAATATCTGGCGCTGAGGAATCAGGACGGTCTGCTGAAAACCGATTTCAAGAAACCGCTGGGCAATGTGGCTTACCATGTGCCATGCCATCAGCGCGTGCAAAATTTTGGTAAGAAAACCCGCGATATTTTGCAATTGATCCCGGACACGCAGGTCACCACCGTCGAACGTTGCTCCGGTCATGACGGCACCTGGGGCGTGAAAAGCGAGTTTTTTGCCGATTCGATGAAAATCGGCCGCCCCGTCTTCCGACAAATGGCGGAATCCAGCCCCGATTTCATCAGCTCGGATTGTGCGATTGCCGCCCGACATATCGAGCAAGGCATGGGCGACAGCAAAGCGCAAAAACTGCATCCGCTGACACTATTACGTAAGGCTTACGACATGAATACCGATCATTCAACCGTTACAAAAACAAATTCATCCGTTTCCGAATCCGCCCAAACTGATAAGAAACTTTCTCCCGCGATCACCCGAGACAATTTGCTGACATTGGAAGCATACGCCAAAATCCGCAAAGATTTCCGCACCCAAGTCATGGCGCACAAAAAAGCGCGCAAAATCGCTTTGGGCGAAAATATCACGCTGATTTTTGAAGATGCGGTGACGATTCGCTACCAGATTCAGGAAATGCTGCATGTCGAAAAAATTTTTCAAGAAGACGAAATCGTCCATGAGCTTGAAACCTATACGCCGCTGATTCCGAACGGTCATAACTGGAAAGCAACGATGATGATCGAATATCCCGATCCCGCAGTGCGCGCGGCACAACTGGCCGTACTTATCGGCATCGAAGACAAGGTATGGGTAAAGATCGGCGATCATACGCCGGTTTATGCGATTGCCGATGAAGATCTGGAACGGGAAAACGCCGAAAAGACCTCGTCGGTGCATTTTCTGCGATTTGAGCTGACGCCCGCAATGATTCAAGATTTCCGGCAAGGCGCTGCGCTTAGCATGGGCACCGATCACGAAGCCTATCGCACATCGACCGAGATTCTCGATCCTGATACCCGCGCATCGTTACAAAACGACCTGATCACGCCATGAAGCGAATAACGATTCTGTGTTGTGCCGCATTGTTGCTGACAAGTTGCGCCAAGCCGCCCATCAAGGACGAATTCGAGAGCGACAAGCCTTGGATCGAGCAAATGACACAGCTTCCGCCTTACCCCGAGGAGCGGAATCTGCTTGCTTTCGACTCGGGTGCCATTACCGACAATCAATATCTGGTCGATACCGATTCCATAAAAATCGGCGGAGACGGCGTCATTCGCTTTACGCTGGTGGTCAGATCGTCGACGGGCGCCATGAATGTCAGCTATGAAGGAATCCGCTGCGCTACCGATGAAAGAAAACTCTATGCGCTAGGACGTAACGACAAAACCTGGGCTCAACCCCGTGTTTCGGAATGGCAAAAAATCGACTTGGTTAGGCAGTTTTATGCGCAACGCGAACTGGCAAAAAACATTTTCTGTCCGCATCGGCAAATCGTAACAAACAAAAGCGACGCCATCCAGGCACTGAAAGCGGGCGTACATCGCGATATCTACCGGTAATATAAGAAGGTGTCGATTCATTCGACGAACGAGATGAAGCACGAGGCGCACGGAACGCAGCAACCGGGACTATCGACACGATAGGCGAGGAAGCCGAGTACCGCGCAACGAAGCGATTCGCTCGTGCAGCCCCAATAATCAGCGTTTCCATAAAAAAACAACGGGCTTGCTCTCTTGCAAAGCAAGCCCGCGCACCCTTCACTCAAATCATCCGTTTTCTTAAGAAAACACGGAAAATTGACTGCGCTTCCTTAATTCTCAAACAGCTTCTGCAACTCCCCGGATTGATACATTTCAGTGACGATATCCGAACCGCCGATGAACTCGCCGTTGACATATAGCTGCGGAATGGTTGGCCAGTTTGAATAATCCTTGATGCCTTGCCGGATTTCCGGATCTTCCAAGACGTTCACCGAGAAGATATTATCAACGCCACAGGCTCGTAGAATATTCACCGCATTCGCCGAGAATCCGCACTGTGGCTGGTCCAAAGTGCCCTTCATGTAAAGTACGACAGGATGTGTAGTGACTTGTTGCTCGATTAAATCTTCAACGCTCATTGTGTTAATTTCTCCAAAAGATCATTTCAAATAGATTGCTTTTAATGCATTTTACTGCGGCTTGAATCGATTACAATCAGCGCGCGCATTCCACTGGCCGCCGCTGACGCGCATTATGCCAGCCAAATCGGGATGAGAACAAATATTACTAAAATCTCTTTCTTGCAACAATCGTCGGCATTCCGCAGCTTGATCGTATCCGTGTTCCAGCAGCAACCAACCGGCATCGCTAAGGTGTTGCGGCGCCAACCGGATAATGTGCATAATACACGCCAATCCGTGCAATCCTGCAGACAAAGCGATCTGCGGTTCGAATCGCAAATCGCCTTGCTGCAAGTGCGCATCGTTCTCCGCCACATAAGGCGGATTCGATACGATCAGATCGAATTTCCTGCCCGAAAGTTCATCGAACCAGCTTCCGGCAACCCAATTGAGATTATCGGCTTGCAGTTTTATTGCGTTTTGGCGTGCCACGGCAAGCGCATCGACGGATAAATCGACACCGGTTACCTGGACTTGCGGTCTATGTTTGGCAATCGTAATCGCAATCGCGCCGCTGCCGGTGCCGAGTTCCAGAATATTGCACGGCTTGTTCTCCGGTATCAATTCAAGCACCCGCTCGACCAATAATTCGGTTTCCGGACGCGGAATCAGCACCGCTTCGCTGACGTCAAAAGTCAAATCGTAAAATTCGCGCTTTCCGGTCAAATAAGCGACCGGCCAACCCTCGATGCGTTGTTGGATCAATTTAAGGAATGTCGCCGCCTGCTGCGATGTCAGCACATGTTCCGGGTGTGTCAGCAAGAAAGCGCGATTCACATTCAGTACATGTTGCAACAGCATTTGCGCATCGACCGGTGCGACATCCCGGTTGACAGCGGCTAAAACGTGCGCGATGGTTTGAGATTGCATTAAGACTGCAACGATATTATTCCTGCACGGAAGCCGCCAAAAGCTCCGCTTGATGCTCGGCAACCAATGCCGAACATAATTCGTCGATATCGCCGTCCATGATCTGATCCATTTTGTAGAGGGTCAAATTGATACGATGATCGGTGACGCGGCCTTGAGGAAAGTTGTAGGTGCGAATCCGTTCCGAGCGCTCACCGGTGCCTACCAGGGACTTGCGCGTCGCGGCCTGCTCGGCGTGATGCGCGCGCATTTGTTTGTCGTGGATGCGCGCGGCCAATACACTCAGTGCTTGCGCTTTATTTTTGTGCTGCGAACGACCGTCCTGACATTCCACCACAATACCGGTCGGTAAATGCGTCACGCGCACGGCCGAATCGGTTTTATTGATATGCTGGCCGCCCGCACCGGAAGCGCGGAAAGTATCGATGCGCAGTTCGCTTGGATTAAGCACGACTTCGCTGATCTCATCGGCCTCGGGCATTACCGCCACGGTACACGTCGAGGTATGCACGCGCCCTTGTGTTTCAGTCACGGGAACGCGCTGTACCCGATGGCCGCCCGATTCGAATTTAAGCCGCGAATAAGCGCCATGACCGATGATCTTTGCGATGATTTCCTTATAACCGCCGATATCCGACAAGCTCTGCGAAATAATCTCGACCTGCCAGCCTTGCCGTTCCGCATACCGCGAATACATGCGAAACAAATTGCCGGCAAAAAGCGCGGATTCGTCGCCGCCGGTACCGGCGCGGATTTCCAGAAAAATATTGCGCTCGTCGTTCGGATCTTTCGGCAGCAATTGCTTTTGGATTTCCGATTCCAGTTTGACCAGTTTTTCTTTGCCCGCTTGAATCTCCGCTTCGGCAAAATCGCGCATCTCCAAATCGGCATGCATTTCCCGTGCAGTTTGAAGATCTCGCTCGCACTGCTGATAAGCGCGATAAAGCTCGACAATCGGCACGATCTCGGCATGCTCTCGCGTCAATTTACGGTAGCTGTCCAGATTCTCCGTCGCGGATTCGCTGCTCAATAAATGGTTTAATTCTTCCAGGCGCACACTCAAGCGAGTGAGCCGTTCCGTGATATTTTTGTTCATTGCGGGCGATGCAATTGATACAGTCGATCGACTAACTCGACCAATTGCTCGCGCTCGTCTGTCGTGGCTTGATTCAATGCATTGGAAGGCAGATGCAGAAATTTGTTGGTTAGGCTATTGCTCAACGCTTCGATCACTTTCTTGGGGTCCTCACCTTTATCGAGCAATTTATTGGCGCGCTCCAATTCGTGGCGGCGATAACGTTCGCCTTGATCGCGCAATGCGCGGATAGTCGGCACCATTTCCCGGGTCGCCATCCAGCGCATAAAATCGACAACGTTGGAATCGATAATGGTTTCAGCGTGCGCCACTGCGCTCTGACGCGAATCCAATCCTTCTTTTACGATCTCGGACAAGTCATCGACATAATACAAAAACACATCGTCCAATTCGGCGACTTCCGATTCCACATCGCGCGGCACCGCCAGATCGACGATGAACAGTGGGCGATGCTTGCGAATTTTGATCGCGCGCTCCACCATACCTTTCCC
>SXJH01000241.1 GCA_005779435.1 Nitrosomonas sp.
CAAAATCCATTCCTATCGAATGAGAAAATTGCCAACACGGCGGAAAAGAATCCGGCACAATTGACCGCCGAAGCGCCTCAAACGCCAACAAAACCGGTCATACCGGAAGAACCGGTTAATGTGGCCGACGAAAAACCCAAGTTCGATTTTTATAAGATTCTGCCCGGCATCGAAGAACCTGAAATCGATCATGGAAAGCGCCGGATTGAGGAACAGCCTAGGCAAGCACCGGTTATCGCCCCGCTCACCGAAATTGCCAACAAACCTGTTGAAGTTGCACCGCAACCGGCCTTACCTCGCCCCGCTGTTGCAGCACCGATTGAAACTGCGGCGATTCAATCCCAACCTATCCCGATAGAACCTCGGTTGCAACCGCAGTCATCTCCACCGCAGTCGCAATTACAACAGCCGGTAGCGCCTCCAGCTAAAACCCCGCCTCCGGTAAAAGAAAAAATTTTTCTTCAGGCAGGCGCATTCCGCAGCATTAATGATGCGGAAAACATGAAAGCGCAATTGGCGTTGCTAGGAATCTTCGCATCGATTCAGCCGATCGATTCGGCTGAAAAAGGTACGATTTATCGTGTACGAATCGGTCCGTTCGATAACAAATCGGACAGCGATCGAACCGGCGTCTCTTTGCGGGAAAACGGCATAGAAGCGCAACTTGTGCGGATACAGTGAGTTGCGATCATTACTTTTAAAACTGAGTTAAGGTGCTAACATGAAGCGACAACAATTTCTAGCGGTATTTCTTTTATTATCGAGTTTTTTTGCCATTAATCTTTCCAGCGCACAAGCGGAAGTTGTCGAAGGCAAGCACTATACGGTTTTAGCCAAACCGCAACCGACCGGAGACAGCAGCAAAATCGAGGTGTTGGAGTTCTTCTGGTACGGTTGTCCGCATTGCTACAGCTTGCATCCGCATCTAAAAACCTGGTTAACCAACAAACCGGACGATGTCGATTTCCGTTATATTCCCGCAAACTTGCGCGCAAACTGGGTAACCGGCGCGAAAATCTTTTATACGATTGAAGCAATGGATAAAACCGATGCACTGCATGACTTGATTTACGATGCCATCCACCGCGACAAAGTAGATCTGCACCAAGAAACCGTTTTATTCGATTGGATTGAGAAACAAGGTATCGATAGAAAGAAATTCGAAAATACCTATCAATCGTTTGCGGTACAAAACCAAGTTGCAAAAGTAACGCAAATGATGCGTCAATACCAATTGAACGGAGTCCCCGCATTGGTCGTTAACGGAAAATACTTTACCAGCGGCGGAATGAGCAGCACACCGCAAGGCACTGTCGATACTTTAAACGCTTTAATCGATAAAGCGCGCAAAGAGCGATAAGGGCGACGTGCAAAACCAAACAATAATCTTCGGCGCGGGTTGTTTTTGGGGAACGGAGGCAACCTTTCGCCGCGTTAACGGCGTCATTAATGCCGTTTGCGGCTACACAGGCGGGCATACCGATAACCCGGCTTACGAAGCTGTGTGCTCCGGTACCACCGGGCATATCGAAGTGGTGCAAGTAGAATACGATCCATCGATCATTCGTTTGGAAATACTGCTGAATCACTTTTGGCAGTGTCACAATCCCACTACGCCGGATCGTCAAGGCCCCGATATCGGCACGCAATACCGCTCGGTTATTTTTTGCCGCACCGCAGAGCAAGAGATAATCGCTCAGAAATCCAAAGACGAACTGCAAGCAAGCGGACGCTGGAAAGATCCTATCGTCACAAAAATCTTTCCAGCCCGGCAGTTTTACAAAGCCGAGGACTATCATCAGACTTATTTTTCCAAGCGCGGCATCCGTTAATTTTTCATCAATTAACTTCCAGGCGTGCCGCTAATATGAACGTTAATCCTTCACCGACAAACCGATTTTCTGACAAGAACAATGGACGTCACCCATTCGCCATCTATTTCTCTAAGCCCATTGAAATCCGCTGATCCTCAATCGATAAGAGACAATTTAATCGAAGCGGTCACCAGCGATCCGGATTTACCCGCTCTTGGGAGCTCTATCGCACGAATCGTCCAGTTGTCATCGTCGGACGATCAGTCGATTCAACAGTTAGCGTATTTTGTGTTATCGGACGTATCATTGACCCAGAAAATTTTGCGCTTATCGAATTCGATCACTTACCGCAGCGCATCCAACAAAGCCAACACCAGCATTACAAAAGCCATTTTTCTGCTCGGATTTAACTCGGTTCAGGCGTGTGCTCTAGCCATGCTTCTGGTCGATGGCATGCTGGGAAAACATGCCAAATATGTTCGCTATGAATTAATGCATGCTTTAGCGGCAAGCATGATCAGCCGGGAATTGGTCAAACTCGGCCACTATAAAGATGCGGAAGAAATAGCGGTTGCCGCCTTGTTCAAGAACTTGGGCCGACTGCTGCTCGCCGCATACCGGCACGATCTTTATCAAGATATGCTCACGCTTATCCGGCAAGGTACTCATACTCCCATGCAAGCCTCAATGGAAACATTAGGTTTTAATATCGACTCATTGACAGAAACGGTATTGGAAAAATGGAATATCCCCGTTAGCATCATTCAATCGATTAAGAATCGGCCGTCCGGCAATTTGAATATCGCAAAAAACAAGCAGGAATGGCTGCAGCAAGCTGCCGAATTTAGTGAAAAAGCGGCCCCTTTGGCTTTATCCGGCAACGGATCCGCCGATCATGCACTTAAGGATAAACTGCTTGAACGCTTCTCGAAAGCATTCAATTTAAATCGAGCACGTCTAGATCAACTCATCGGCAATGCTGCCACGGAAACGCACACACTACTGATTAATACCAATTTGCTCGATACCGACCGAAGCAGAAAGATAGCAGCGGATACCACGCATACCGAATTTGAAATCTCGACGGAAGAACACTTAATCGATGAATTTATCGTCGGCGACGAAGAAAGCGACGAGGCGCAAATTATTCAACGTTATCCAAGCGGAAAACCATACAATGCATCGTCGCTGCTACTGACAGGCATACAAGATGTCACTGAAATCCTAGGAGCCGGAAATTATAAGCTCGAGAGTTTAATTATGTTGATTCTGGAGACTTACTATAATAGTCTTGGATTTCGCTTCATTGCCCTTGTTTTAAGAGATTCAAAAATGAATTGCTATCGCGCACGTGGCGCATTGGGAAAAAACAGCATGGAATATCAACAAGCTATCAACTTCCCGACTAGCGTCACTATGGATTTATTTCATCTGTCGCTGCAAAAGAATGTCGATTTGCTGATTTCCGATGCGCAAACGCCGAAAATCGGCAAACTTATTCCCGAATGGCACAAAAAAATGTTCTCGGAAGCACAAAGCTTTATGGTTCTGCCGCTGATAAAAAATAATAAACCGCTCGGTTTTTTTTACGCCGACCGCGAGACACAATCGCCCGAAGGAATCACATCCGAAGAAACGCGATTGATCAAGACATTAAAAGGCCAATTGCTGACGGCTTTTAACTCAAACTAGACATACGCATTCAATAAAAATATCAAATGAATAAACCGCCAGGCTGTCTATTTATCATCAGCGCTCCTTCCGGTGCAGGAAAAACCAGCTTGGTTAAAGCACTCCTTGAATCGAATTTGAATCTCAATTTATCGATCTCGCACACCACTCGTACGCCTCGTTCCGGGGAAATAGATGGCCGCGATTATCACTTTATAAGCATAGAAACTTTCAAGCAAATGATCTGCAATAACCAGTTTCTGGAAAGCGCGGAGGTTTATGGTAATTTTTACGGCACTTCGCGCCATTGGATCGACGCAGCCATTGCCTCCGGAAAAGATATTCTGCTTGAAATCGATTGCCAAGGTGCTCAGCAGATAAAAAGAATTTTCTCCGAATCGATTGGCATTTTTATTCTCCCGCCATCCATCGATGCATTGGCCGCACGGCTAAAAACGCGTGCACAGGACGACCCCGATATTATTCAAAAAAGACTGGCTGCAGCGCGTGAAGAAGTCAGTCATATCGTCGAATTTGATTATATTATCGTTAACAATCAATTTAACATTGCTCTCAATGAGCTGATCTGCGTGGTTCATGCCGAGCGCCTTAGGAAACAACGCCAATTGATCAAGCATCAGCCGTTGATTTCCCAATTATCGTAGTTCCATCAATTAAAGAATTGTTCGAATCTTTTTATTGTAGAATCGCTATACATTTCCAATCCTAAAGGCAATTATAATGGCAAGAATTACCGTTGAAGACTGTTTAAAAAGAATATCTAACCGATTTGACATGACATTAGCCGCAACAGCGCGCGCCAGACAGCTTGCCATCGGTTCCGCACCCCTGGTAGATGCTTCGCGCGACAAACCGACCGTTATTGCGCTGCGTGAAATAGCGCAAGGAAAAATTGGCATCGATATTCTTAATCCTAAAAATATGTAACAGATTCCATTCCCGGTAACCGCCAGCAATCAACCGATTGCATTTAGCACAACGGTTATTATTGCATATCGACAATCGGATTCGATGCGATCCGATTGCAAAACCAAACAATCGATACAGTACGTCTACATGCGCAGCTGACAAAATCTCATGCCAGAATCTGAATTACTATTTTCTGAAGCGGCGCAATATCTCAAGTCTGAAGATATCGCACAACTCAAGAATGCCTATTCTTTCGGCCTAGGCGCACATTCAGGTCAATTTCGCAAATCCGGCGAACCCTATATCGCTCATCCCGTCGCAGTAGCCAGAATACTCGTTACGTTGCATTTGGACGCGCCGACACTGATGGCAGCATTGCTGCATGACGTGGTAGAAGATACCGATATCTCAAAAACCGAAATCAGCGAGCGATTTGGCGAAGCGGTGGCAGAATTGGTCGATGGC
>SXJH01000242.1 GCA_005779435.1 Nitrosomonas sp.
AGGGTCGTGCCCGCCCCGGTTTAAGCGCCAAATATCGTCATCCGACATATTGGCAACCATTTCCAGCAATTCCGGAGATTTCCCGAAGAAATGCTCGCGCACATAAGCGCCGTCGCGCGCCTTGAAATTTTGATATTCCCCGTCCACGCATTCCATCATGCGTTTCTGCAGCAAGCCTTTGGTGTCGCGCGCCAACAAGGGATCCCAATAAGAACCCCAGATCACTTTGATCACGTTCCATCCGGCGCCGCGAAACGCGCCTTCCAACTCCTGAATGATTTTGCTGTTTCCTCGTACCGGCCCATCCAGACGCTGCAGATTGCAATTGACGACAAAAATCAAGTTATCCAGATTCTCACGCGATGCCAATGGAATCGCTCCCAGCGATTCGGGCTCGTCCATTTCGCCATCGCCCATGAACGCCCAGACTTTCCGTCCTTCGGTATTGACCATTCCGCGACTGTCCAAGTATGACATGAAACGCGCCTGATAAATCACCATCAACGGCCCCAATCCCATCGAAACCGTTGGGAATTTCCAGAAATTCGGCATCAACCAAGGATGCGGATAAGACGATAACCCATTGCCCCCGGCTTCCTGACGAAAATTATCCAACTGCTCCTGGCTTAACTCACCCGACAAAAACGCGTACGCATAGGCACCGGGAGAAGAATGGCCCTGCAGATACACCAAGTCTCCGCCATGCGTCTCGCACGGCGCATGCCAGAAATGGTGGTAGCCGACGTCATAAAGCGTCGCTGCGGAAGCAAAGCTGGCGATATGGCCGCCGACATTGGTTGTTTTATTGGCGCGCAATACCATGGCCATGGCATTCCAACGCACATACGATCGAATGCGATGTTCGATGGCGCTATTGCCGGGCGGATGCTCTTCCTTGCCGGGCGGAATGGTATTGATATAAGCCGTGGTGGCGCTGAACGGCAAATAAGTACCGGAACGGCGCGCTTTCTCAATCAATCTTTGCAATAAAAAATGGGCACGTTCGCCGCCGCCGTTGGCGATGACCGAATCCAGCGCATCCAACCACTCCTGCGTTTCCTGCGGATCAATATCGGGTTGCTGTTCCATGTCCAAATATACTCGTCAAAGGTTAACCGGTTAGCGGATTTCAATACCCGCTTGGGCGCGTTCCGCAGCCAAAATGGTATTGCATAACAGCATGGTAATCGTCATTGGGCCGACACCGCCGGGAACCGGCGTAATAAAACCGGCAATTTCCTTAACCGATTCAAAATCGACATCGCCGCACAACGTTCCGTCGGTCAAGCGATTAATGCCCACATCGATGACGACGGCGCCCTTTTTTACCATCGCTGCCGTAATCATGCGCGGCCTGCCGGTCGCCACCACCAGAATATCCGCACTTTGGGTAAATTGCGCCAAATCGCGCGTTTTCGATGTGCAGATGGTTACTGTCGCGCCTCGCTCCAGAAGCATCAATGCCATCGGCTTACCGACGATATTGCTGCGTCCGACCACGACCGCATGCCGCCCTTCGATGGGAATGGCATACCGATCCAGCATCGTCATTACCCCATAGGGGGTGCAAGGAGGAAAAACGGTATTTCCGGTAACCAGCGCACCCACATTGTATAGATGGAAGCCGTCCACATCTTTTTCAATGGCAATCGACGTAATGACGCGATTATTCTCAAAATGCGGCGGTAGCGGCAATTGCACTAGGATGCCATGGATATTGGGATCTTCATTCAATGCTTGGATACAATCGAGTACGTCGCTCTGCTTGGCATCTTTGCCAAAACTATGGACTTCCGAATAAATGCCCACATCGCTGCAAGCCTTGACTTTGTTTTTGACATAAATGGCCGATGCCGGATTGTCACCCACGATAATAACCGCCAATCCAGGCTTGATTCCCGATTGAATCAGCTTGTCAGCTCGCAGTTTCCATTCGGCGCGCACTAATTCGGCTGTTTTTTTGCCATCGATGATTTGAGCGCTCATTCGTATGCCAGCAATTAATTGTAACGAGAGACGGGGAGCGGATTTACTTAAATCCGCCGGACGCCGGGAACCTGGCAAGCACCATTATCCCGCTTGCTTTGCTTTTTTAATTTTAGTGCGATAAATAAAGATTCCGATTAAAAACACCGGTATCACGAACAATGCCGCCGCGATGAGTCCTGCCGCCAGTATCGAAAGCGCGCTATTACCGGGCAGAAACAGCGTAACGAACCAAATGACGACAAAGGCTATGCCCAATCCGCCATACAGCATGATTTTCCTGCCGCGATCGTATAATCTCCAGAACGCGCCCGATACTTGCACATCGTCGATATAGTGATCAAAAACTTCCGCCAGGCTGTTGTCGCCAGGCTCGGATTCGTAACCGACCGCCACGGCCAAGGCATTGTGATCGTCATCGATTTTGGACATCTTCTGCAAAAACTCGACGCGCTTTTCCGCTTTCTGTTTTTGCAACCCCTCTTCAATCAGTATCGCCTTCAAGGCCGCAAAGGCCAAATCGCGCGCATCGTCGACATTGCCAAGCTTCTCCGAAAATTTCCACATCACGCCAAACAAATACAATTGCAACGTCATTTCTTTGAATTCGGGTGCAAAATCGTACTCCTTGTTTTTAATAAACTCCTGTTGGGTATGTTTGACCGCTTTGGCATGCGCAATGCAAGCATCCATGGTCGAAACATCCGCAGTTTCCGTTTCAGGCGTCAAATCCTGCGCGAGTGTTTGCGCTTCACTCGCTACTTTTTCAACCGCCGCTTTATCCGAGCCGGTTTTTTTCTTTTTCATAACAAAACCTCATGCTTTACGATTTTAATCAGAATATTGATGCGCATTATATACCGCCGGAAGCGATCAGGAAAAAGATCGCTTCGCATACCGATATACACACTCGATTTCCTGACGATTATCCGGCGCTTACGCTGAGATTGAGCCGTTGCCAAATGATGGACGGTAAGTGGGCTGAATTTAACGTGTAGAAATGCAATCCGGGCGCCCCCGCCTTCAGCAATCGCTCGCAAAGATCGGTGACAATATCCAGACCAAATGCTTGAATAGACGCTGTATCGTCGCTATAGCCTTCCAGTTTTTTGCGAATCCAGCGCGGTATTTCGGCGCCGCACGTATCCGAGAATCGCACCAACTGAGAAAATTTATTGATCGGCATGATTCCGGGCACAACGGGAATATGCAACCCCGACGATTCGCACAAATCAACGAAATGATAATACGCGTCGGCGTTATAGAAATACTG
>SXJH01000243.1 GCA_005779435.1 Nitrosomonas sp.
CCCGTAATCCCGACTATCCATAATTTTTGTGAAGGATGGCCATACACATGGCTTGCGATCAGACCTGCTTTGGCTTTCAATTCGTCGATCGCCAACGCGGGAATTTGCCATGCCGGATTCCATGTAAAACCTTGCGGATCCCACAGAATCGCGTTCGCTCCCGCCGCAATGGCCTGCGGTATAAATTTACGCCCGTCGGTTGTTTCACCTGCGTATGCCAGGAAAGTATCCCCCGGTTTTATTACCCGGCTATCGGTTACCACATTCACAACCGGCACACCCAATTCATTCAATAAATGAAAATCGAATGATTTGGCCGTCTTTTGCTTAGCGGTCATCGGAATCATCCTTCGTCGCCCATTTCAGGGGTCGCGGTAAAAGTAACCACATTATTGGCGGGTGCATCCGGCGGAATATTCAGTATGCGCAACGCATTTGACATGACTCCGTTGAAAACGGGCGCGGCCACAGCGCCGCCAAAATATTTCCCGGCAGACGGTTCATCGATCATTACTGCAACGATCAAACGCGGATTCGATACCGGCGCATAGCCGACAAACGTCGAAATATAGCTTTTGTCGGCATACCGGCCATTGATGAGTTTATGTGCCGTTCCGGTTTTACCGGCGACGCGATATCCGTTGATTTGCGCCAGCGGCGCAGTACCGCCGGGTTTGGTCGCCATTTCCAGCATCATGCTCATGGCTTGCGCGGTATCTCGCGAAATCACGCGCTGTCCCATTACCGGCATATCCTGCTTAAGCAGCGAAACCGGTTTTAATTCGCCGCCGCTGGAAAATATCGTGTATGCGCGTGCCAATTGCATCAGACTCGTCGATATGCCATGTCCGTATGACATGGTTGCTTGCTCTATCGGACGCCATTTGTTGTAAGGCCGCAAAATGCCGCTGGCTTCTCCGGGAAAACCCGAATTTACCAGCGCACCGAAACCGGAGCGATTAAACATTTCCCACATCGTCTGAGAATCCAATGACAATGCGATTTTTGCAGTACCAACGTTGCTCGATTGCTGAATGATTTGGGCGACGGTTAGCTCGCCTTTGTTGCTGACGTCGCGAATGGTTTTTTTGCCCACCTGCCATGTGCCGGGGGAGGTTTGCAGCACAGTATTGGCGTTGACCTTACCGACTTCCATGGCTACTGCCACCGTGAAAGGCTTTAATGTGGATCCCGGCTCAAAAGTATCGATCAATGCGCGATTGCGCAGTCTTTCGTTATCGATGGTCGATCTTCTGTTGGGATTGTAAGCCGGCAAGTTGGTCAAAGCCAGAATTTCACCGGTTTGCGCATCCAACACCACGACACTGCCGGCTTTTGCTTTATTTACAGCGACCGCTTCCTTTAATTCCGCATGGGCGCGATATTGAATTCTTCGATCGATCGACAATACCAAGTCTTTCCCGGGCTTGGGTTCGCGAATATTTTCCACATCCTCGACGATTTGGCCTTTATTGTCTTTGATGACGCGGCGGTGTCCCAGCTCTCCGGCCAGCATTGCTTCCCACCCCCGCTCGACGCCTTCTTGGCCCTCATCGTTAATATCGGTAAAGCCCAATACATGGGCGGCAAACTCGCCTTCCGGGTAATACCGCTTGGATTCGCTGGCCAAATAAATCCCTTTGATTTTCAACTTTGCGATCTTTTCTGCGATGTCCGGCACTACTTGTCTTTTCAAGTACACAAACCGGCTATTCTCCCGATCGACTTTGGCGCTAATATCCGCGCTGTCCATTTCAAGCAGGGCGGCCAGTTGTTTTAATTTCTCAGGAGATATTTCCACCATCTTCGGGTCTGCATAAACGGACGCAACAGGGGAACTAATGGCCAGAATATGGCCGTTGCGATCCGTTATCATGCCCCGATCCGCGTTCATTTCCAGCACACGGCTATAGCGCGACTCGCCTTTTTTCTGCAAGAAATCGTGATTCATTCCTTGCAAGTAAGCGGCGCGCCCCGCCAAACTCACCAACCCCAGCAACAACAAGCAAAATATCAGCAGCGAGCGCCATGCCGATAATTTAATTTGTGGTTTTACTGGCTTAATCATGTTTATTTGTTATGCCGGTTATCTGTTTTCCGCAGTACTGATCGATACGATTTGTATGCTGGACGCAGCAGGTACCGCCATACCCAACTGTTCTTTGGCGATCTGTTCAATGCGTCCATGCATAATCAATGTGCTTTGCTCCAACTGTAGCCGACCCCATTCCACTTCCAGTTTTTGTTCTATTTCCTTTTCCTTCTCGAGCGCCATAAATAGCTTGCGCACCATATGCTGCGATGTAACCACGCCCAATGCGCACACAATCAATGCCACAACAAAAAAAATGTTCAATTTAAACATCGCATTTACCCGTTTAAATGCAATCGTTCCGCCACTCGCATCACCGCACTTCTTGCGCGCACATTATTCGCCACTTCCGATGCGTCAGGCCGTTTGGCTTTACCGATGATTCGCAATGTTTGCTTACTCAATTGCTGCAGCTCTCGCTCCCGCAGCGGCAAGCCGCGAGGAAACTCGTCCGTACTGGCTGCCGATCGCATGAACTGTTTGACTATCCGATCTTCCAATGAATGAAAGCTGATCACAACCAATCGCCCTCCCGGATTCAACATATCCACACTCTGCGGCAATACCAGCGACAACTCTTCGAGTTCCCGGTTAAGATAAATTCGAATCGCCTGGAAAGTACGTGTTGCCGGGTGTTTTGTGTCCTCCCGCTGCCGTTGTTGCGAATACACTGTCGCTGCCACAATCTCCGCAAGTTGTGTTGTTGTAACAATAGGCTGCTGAGTCCTCGCCTTAACAATCGCACGTGCGATCCGCTTAGCAAAACGTTCTTCGCCATACGTTTTTATCACCTCGGCCAGTTGTTCTTCCGTTACCGTTGCCAGCCAAGCTGCCGCCGTTTGTCCGCTGCTCGTATCCATGCGCATATCGAGCGCCCCGGCAGCTCGAAAACTAAATCCGCGCGAAGCTTCCTCCAATTGCGGCGACGACACTCCCAGATCAAGCAGCACACCGTCAACTGTTGCTACACCCAATCCCTGCAATATCAGCTTCATCCCGGAAAAGCCGCTATGCCGAATGCAAAACCGCTTATCGTCGATCGCCTCGCCTGCCGTTATCGCTTCAGGATCGCGATCCAAAGCGATCAATCGTCCCTGTTCGCCCAGCTGCGACAGAATGAGTCGACTATGCCCTCCACGACCAAACGTTGCATCGACATAAATCCCCTCCGGTTTTATTGCCAACGCTGCAATCGCTTCCTGCAACAATACCGATACATGCATCGTTTTAGCTACAATGTAAAGCCATGCAACTGCGGCGGCAGATCGCCGTCCTTAAAGCTCAATGCATCTTCAATTTGTAAATTCCATTGTGCTTCATCCCACAATTCAAATTTGGCTCCTTGTCCAACCAGCACCACATCTTTAGACAAGCCGGCAAACTCCCGTAGCGGCGGCGGTATTAGAATACGACCGGCAGCGTCCATTTCAACATCGCTGGCGTTACCTACGAGCAGTCTTTGCAATCTACGTGTTGTTGGTTCAAAACTAGGCAATTGGTTGATTTCTTTTTCTATGGGTTCCCACGCGGGCTGAGGATAAATCAACAGGCACTTGGAAGGATCGACCGTAACGATTAGACATCCGGCACAGGAAGACATTAGTTCGCCACGGTATTTTGCGGGAACCGCAAGCCTACCTTTTGCATCCAGACTAAGTTGCGTGACGCCACGAAACATATTGTCTCCAAAATTACGGGGAAATTAACTGGGATTTTCCATTTTCTTCCACATTCCCCCACTGTTTCCCACTTTAATAAAAAAAAATGGGATAGTCAAGCAACAAATTTAAGGTTTTAGTTATACGACAAAGACTTAAGATAGATGAGCGTTTCGTTATCGAGATTAAAAATACTCAAATAAATAGATAGATATATGAGAATCTCGATGTGATTAATCACTTTCGCGATAATTATTTGAAAGGATGGAATTCGAGAGAAATACGATCAACAGCAATTCGATGAAGAAATTAAAAAAGCACACCGGAGAAATCGGTGTGCTTTTTATTTTTGACGCGTTTAGCTGATACTTATTACAGCAACGGGATAATTAACAATGCCACAATGTTAATAATCTTGATCAATGGATTGATCGCCGGACCAGCGGTATCCTTATACGGATCGCCTACGGTATCGCCGGTAACCGATGCTTTGTGCGCTTCGCTACCTTTGCCGCCGAAATGTCCGTCTTCGATATACTTCTTCGCATTATCCCAAGCACCGCCGCCTGTGGTCATTGAAATCGCAACGAACAAGCCCGTTACGATAGAGCCCATCAACACACCGCCCAGCGCTTGCGGACCGAGAATAACACCGACCAGCAACGGTATTAAAACCGGTAACAACGAAGGAATCATCATTTCCTTAATCGCCGCTTTGGTCAACATATCGACCGCACGCGAATAATCGGGCTTCGCGGTGCCTTCCATAATTCCGGGAATTTCTTTGAATTGACGGCGGACTTCAATCACAACGGAACCTGCGGCACGACCCACAGCTTCCATCGACATCGCACCGAACAAGTAAGGAATCATACCGCCGATAAACAAGCCAATGATGACCATGTGATTGGATAAATCGAAGGTTATTGTGTGCCCGGCATGCTCCAGTGCATGCGTATAGTCGGCAAACAATACCAGTGCGGCCAAACCTGCCGAACCAATCGCATAACCTTTGGTAACCGCTTTGGTCGTGTTACCGACAGCATCCAGCGGATCGGTAATTGCACGAACGGAATCGGGCATTTCCGACATCTCGGCGATACCGCCCGCGTTATCGGTAATCGGGCCATACGCGTCCAGCGCAACGATAATGCCTGTCATCGACAACATTGAAGTCGCAGCGATCGCAATACCGTATAAACCGGCCAATGCATACGCCAGCAAGATACTGATACACACAGCCAGAACCGGTGCTGCGGTAGCGCGCATTGAAACGCCCAGACCTGCGATGATATTGGTCGCATGACCGGTGGTCGACGCTTCGGCAACATGCTGAACCGGCTTGAAATCCGTTGAAGTGTAGTACTCGGTAATGACGACCATGAGCCCCGTCAGCACCAAACCGATTGCTGCGGCCAGGAACACGCGCATAACCAGCATACCGCCCGCTATTTCAGTGCCGTCGACATCAAGCGACATACCGCTCATGAACCAAGCAGTCACGGGAAGATAAGCCACCAGAGCAATACCGCCGGCAACCGCCAATCCGCGATAGAGCGCATTCATAATCTTGCCGCCTTCGCGCATTTTGACATAGTAACAACCGACAATGGATGCGGCGATAGAAACCGCGCCTAGCATCAACGGATAAATTACCGCATCAACGGCGTTCGTTGTGAACAGCAGCGCACCCAGTATCATCGTAGCGATGATGGTAACGGCATAGGTTTCAAACAAATCCGCTGCCATACCGGCGCAGTCGCCCACGTTATCGCCCACGTTATCGGCAATAACCGCCGGGTTGCGTGGATCGTCTTCCGGGATACCTGCCTCTACTTTACCGACCAGATCCGCACCAACGTCCGCACCTTTAGTGAAAATACCGCCACCCAAACGTGCAAAAATTGAAATCAACGATCCACCGAACGCAAAACCAATCAGAGGCTTAATGACATCACTGACAGCCTGGTCGGGGTTAGCGCCGTTAAATAACACTGCACAGTATCCGGCAACGCCCAGCAAACCTAAACCAACAACCAGCATTCCAGTTACCGCACCGCCTCGAAAAGCAATCGCCAAGGCTTCATTCAATCCGACAGTCGCCGCCTGAGCGGTTCGGACATTCGACTGAACCGATACCGTCATACCCAGAAAACCTGCAGCACCCGAGAGAATTGCACCTAAAGCAAAACCAATAGCAGTACTCCCGCCTAATGCTATCCAAAGCGCAAAAAACAGAACAGCGCCTACCATACCGATCGTCATATATTGACGCTTTAGGTATGCTGAGGCGCCTTCTTGAATAGCTTTTGCAATTTCCTGCATCCGCTGGTTGCCTGTAGATTGTTCAAAAATACCCTTAATCCATATACCACTGAATATCAGGGCTACAATCGCACTAACAATTGCGATAACTAAACCACTAGCCATAGAGAGCTCCAATTAAAGTCAGACCATAAAAAATCACATGCGAGATTCTGATCTAATTAATCTCGCATTCTTAACCACTTGTCTTAAATAAAAATTCAGTGCGTATTTTAGCTGTTCTTGCGGACTGAATGCATCAATTATTTAAGAAGACACTATTACCCTGCAACCAAACGATCTCATCGGTGTTGCAATGAGACCGCGTCATATCAAATTACAGCTTGAATTCACTCAGTTTCTTGGCAACAGCGACGTTTCTCAAGCGCACATAATCCGGCAAGCCATCCCGATACGGCGGATAATCTTCGCCTTCGATCAGCGGCGCCAAGTATTCGCGGCACGCTTGGGTGATACCGAAGCCATCTTCGCTGATGAAATCGCCCGGCATCATTTTCTCGACATTCGCCACGCTTGAGAGCTGCGCCATACCGACCGACCATTTATACGGCGAATTGGATTCGCGAACGATCGTCGGCATCACGGAATTATGACCTGCCAATGCATATTCCACCGCCGCTTTACCCATGGCGTAAGCTTGCTCTACGTCGGTCTTGGATGCGATGTGACGCGCCGCGCGCTGCAGATAATCGGCAACACCCCAGTGATATTTCAAACCCAAGCCATCCTTGATGATATTGGCCACTACCGGTGCAACACCGCCGAGTTGCGCATGGCCGAACGCATCGCGCAATCCTTGGTCGGACAGGAAATTGCCGTCATCCCCCTTCACGCCCTCGGATACCACCACCGAGCAATATCCATATTCCTTGACGTAGCGGTCTACTTTGGCCAGAAACTTTTCTTTGTTGAAAGTCACTTCAGGAAACAAAATAATGATCGGAATCTCGCATCCAGGGCTTGAAGCCAAGCCACCCGCCGCAGCGATCCAACCGGCATGGCGTCCCATGACTTCCAGCACAAACACTTTGGTCGATGTTTTTGCCATACTGGCCACGTCAAAGCTTGCTTCGCGCGTTGACACCGCAATATATTTGGCTACCGAACCAAAACCCGGGCAGCAATCCGTGATCGGCAAATCGTTATCGACCGTTTTGGGAACATGGATTGCCTGAATGGGATAACCCAATGTACCCGACAATTGAGAAACTTTCAGGCAAGTATCGGCAGAATCGCCGCCGCCGTTGTAAAAAAAGTAACCGATATTGTGCGCCTTGAATACTTCGATCAAGCGCTCGTATTCGCGCCGATTCTGTTCCAGACTCTTCAGCTTGTAGCGGCACGAACCGAATGCGCCCGACGGCGTGTAACGCAACCCGGCGATTGCAGCGGCCGAGTCGGCATTGGTGTCGATGAGATCCTCGGTTAACGCGCCGATGATGCCGTTGCGGCCCGCATAAACGGTGCCGATTTTATCGGCATGCTGGCGCGCCGTTTCCAGAACGCCTGCGGCAGAGGCGTTGATAACCGCCGTAACGCCGCCGGATTGTGCATAAAATGCATTTTTAATTGCCATAATTTTCTCCTGATTGATCAAATCGTAAGCTCGTTAATTGTTTCTCCTAAGGAAACGCTGACTTATTGACTGTACGAGCGAATCACTTCGTTGCGCGGTACTCGTTCGCCGAACGAATCGGCGTCTCCCTAAATCTGTACAAACAAAAACTCAGGCCGCAATGCGGTTGCCGCCTGAGTTTTTGAAACTGTGCCGCTACGCCGGACTTAGCCGCTCAATAGTCACTCAAGCGCCGAAAAAATCCGATCGCGTATCTCTTCTACCGTACCGATTCCGGTTATTTTGATATAACGCGGCGCACCGCTTTCTCCATTTTTCGACCAATCGGAATAATAGTCGACCAGTGGTTCCGTTTGCCGGTGATAAACTTCCAGCCGCTTCCTAACGGTTTCTTCCTTATCGTCTTCGCGCTGAATCAGCGGCTCATCCGTCACATCGTCCCTATCGTTATTTTTAGGCGGATTAAAGTCGACATGATAAGTGCGGCCCGATGCCGGATGCACTCTACGTCCCGACATTCGCTTGACGATTTCAGCATCTGAAACATCGATCTCAACCACATAATCAATCCGTACACCGGCCGCTTTCATGGCATCGGCTTGCGGAATGGTGCGCGGAAAACCATCGAACAAGAAACCGTTTGTGCAGTCCGACTGTGAGATACGTTCTTTGACTAAATTAATAATAATATCGTCGGAAACCAAGCCACCGGCATCCATGATTTTTTTCGCCATGATGCCTAATTCAGTACCCGCCTTGACCGCATTACGCAGCATATCGCCGGTAGAAATTTGCGGTACGCCAAAATGTTCCTTAATATAATTGGCCTGAGTGCCTTTTCCGGCACCAGGGCCGCCTAACAAAATGACTCGAATAATAATCTCCCTTTTTTATCAATGACGCTAAGATATTAGATGTTGGTGACGAAGCAATTTCTGCCACTTCATAGCATGCCGCATTATAGCGCAGGCACGCCCGATTCTCGAGCCTTTTGCTATGCAATTTTTGTAAAGCTAAACCCTATCGCATAAAACAAGTTAGGTTGATCCAAAAGTGTTATGCGATAATTTGATCGACTCTTCAAATAGGATTCAGCATGGACGAAAACAGAAGCAAAGCGTTAGACGCTGCACTGGCCCAAATCGAAAAACAATTTGGCAAAGGTTCCATCATGCGACTGGGCGCCAACGATGTCGCCTACGATATCCAAGTCGTATCGACCGGTTCGTTGGGGCTCGATATTGCACTGGGCGTCGGCGGATTGCCGCGCGGCCGGATCATCGAGATTTACGGCCCCGAATCTTCCGGCAAAACCACGCTGACGTTGCAAGTCATCGCTGAAATGCAAAAAATGGGCGGCACGGCCGCGTTTATCGATGCGGAACATGCGCTCGATCCGCAATATGCGCAGAAAATCGGCGTCAACGTCAAGGAATTGCTGATTTCGCAACCGGATAACGGCGAACAGGCGCTGGAAATTGCCGACATGCTGGTTCGCTCGGGATCGGTCGATATCGTCGTGATCGATTCAGTCGCCGCATTAACGCCACGCGCCGAAATCGAAGGCGACATGGGCGATCCGCAAATGGGATTGCAGGCACGGTTAATGTCGCAGGCGCTGCGCAAACTGACCGCCAACATCAAGCGCAGCAACACCATGGTCATTTTCATCAACCAAATCCGCATGAAAATCGGCGTCATGTTCGGCAACCCCGAAACCACAACCGGCGGTAATGCAGTGAAATTCTACGCTTCGGTGCGTCTCGATATCCGCCGTACCGGTTCGATCAAGCAGGGCGAAGAAACCATCGGCAACGAAACGCGCGTCAAAGTGGTTAAAAACAAAATCGCACCGCCTTTCAAGCAAGCGGACTTCGACATTCTGTACGGCGAAGGAATCTCGCGCGAAAGCGAAATCATCGAACTGGGCGTATTACATAAGCTGATCGATAAATCCGGCGCCTGGTATTCCTATCAAGGCGAGAAAATCGGTCAGGGCAAAGACAACGTGCGCGATTTTCTTAAAGAACACAAAGCCATGGCGCAGGAAATCGAACAAAAAATCCGCGCCATCGTGGGCATCCCTCATCATGCCAGTCCCGCCAAAGAAAAAACCGGGAAAGATAAGAACGAAAAAGAAAAATAATTCTTATGGACGCTCGCTCTTCCCTAGAAATACGCGCATTGCGCTTCCTGGCGCAACGCGAGCATTCCCGCCGGGAATTGGAGCGCAAGCTTTCTTCACCGGCAAACGCCCAGTTATCGGCGGAAGCCGTCGATATTCTCGACAAACTGGAACAACAAGGTTTTCTTTCCGAAAAACGCGCTGCGGAACAAATCGCGCGCACCCGCCGCACCCGCTTCGGCAGCCAGCGCATTGTTCATGAACTGAAGACCAAGGGCATCGACGATCATTTAATCGGCGATATTCTGCCAGCGCTTAAAGAAACCGAGCTGGAGACCGCATTGAACATCTGGCGGAAGAAATTTGCGCAGCCGCCCGCCACGAGAGAAGAACGCGCAAAACAAATACGATTCATGATGAACAGAGGTTTTTCCATGGAAACGATACAACATGTGTTATCGCAGGCTGCCGAGGAAAACAAATGAAAAAATGGTTGGTGCAAACACTACTGATGCTGGCAATATTGCTAACCGGTTTTCCCGCCGTTGCGGATAAAATCACGCCGATCAAGGAAATTAACGACGCGCCGGTCAATTTTGACGGCCAAGAAGTCGTATTGAAAGGCATCCCCAAAAACCCCACGCGCATCCCGCTGGTCAATCTTAAGTCTTATGTGCTGGAAGACAGCAGCGGCGAAATTACCGTACTCACCGAATCCGATCTCCCCAAAATGAACGAAGAAATCACCATCCGGGCTAAAGTCAAAAGCCTGGCAATCGTCAAGGGCGATGCGTTGGGTTTAACAGTGACCGAACTGGAACGATACGAACAACAGCAAAAAATATGAACAGCAGCGAAATACGACAAAAATTTCTCGAATTTTTCGAATCCCACGGCCACACCATCGTAGCTTCCAGCCCATTGGTGCCGGGCAATGATCCGACCCTATTATTCACCAACGCGGGCATGGTGCAATTCAAAGACGTATTTTTAGGTCAGGATAAGCGACCTTATGTGCGCGCCGTC
>SXJH01000244.1 GCA_005779435.1 Nitrosomonas sp.
ATCACCGACACAATCTCCGGAATCACATCGCCCGCGCGGCGCACGATGACGGTATCGCCGATGCGTACGTCTTTGCGCGCAATTTCGTCGGCGTTATGCAATGTCGCGTTGGTCACCGTAACGCCGCCGACAAATACCGGATTCAGGCGCGCAACGGGCGTCAAAGCACCGGTGCGTCCGACTTGCACGTCGATGTCGAGTAATTGCGTAACCGCCTCCTGCGCCGGAAATTTGTGCGCCACGGCAAAGCGCGGCGCGCGCGACACGAACCCCAATTGCGCTTGCTGCGCCAACGCATTGACCTTATACACCACGCCGTCGATGTCGTAGGGCAAACGATCCCGCTGCGCGCCGATTGTCCGGTAATATTCCAATAGCCCCGCCAACCCCTGAGCCACCGAGCATTCCTTGGCAACCGGAAAGTGCAGCGAAGCCAGATAGGCCATCAACCGGCTATGCTGATCCTGCGGCACTTGGCCGTCTTGATATTCTCCGACGCCATAAGCAAAAAATGTCAGACGGCGGGTCGCAGTCACACCGGGATCGAGTTGCCGCAGCGACCCAGCCGCTGCGTTGCGCGGATTGGCGAATTCCTTCTCGCCGATGCTGGATTGGCGCTGATTCAATGCCAGAAAATCGGCTTTCAGCATCAGCACCTCGCCGCGCACTTCCAGCAAAGCGGGCGGATTCTCAAGCGGCAACGACAAAGGAATCGACTTGATAGTTTTCAAATTCAACGTGATGTCTTCGCCCGTGTAACCGTCGCCACGCGTTGCGCCGGTCGTGAAGAGGCCGTTCCGGTAACATAAACTGACCGCCAATCCGTCGAATTTCGGCTCCACGGCGTATTCCACCCGATCAACCCCCAATCCTTCGCAAACGCGCCGGTCGAAGGCTTCGACTTCGGCATCTTCAAACGCATTGCCGAGCGACAGCATCGGTACGCGATGCGCGATTTGCGCAAATGCTTTGAGCGGTGCGGCACCGACCCGCTGTGTCGGCGAATCGGCGGTAATCAGTTGCGGATTATCCCGTTCGATTTGCTGCAATTCGCGGAACAAGCGGTCGTACTCCGCATCGGGAACAGTGGGAGCATCCAAGACGTAATAGCGGTAATTGTGCAAATCGAGTTGCGCGCGTAGCGTTTGGGCGTACTGTTTTATTTTTTCGATATTTTCATTCATGACCGATAAACCGTGCAGAAAAGAGCGCGGCGCCGTTCCGGCTCTTTTGTAAAAAATCCTTTATACTGCGCATTCCAACAAAATACCACCCACTCATATCATCTTGTCTCGAAATCATCGCCATGAGCGACAATAAACTAAAAATTCGCATCAAAATCCAGCAACCGCAACCGCATGCCATTGAAGAATCTTATGCCGACCCCGAAATTGTTTACGAACAAGTATGGGACTGGAAAAAAATCGGCATCGGCGCTTTGCTTGCGCTATCGCTGTTAGTGTCGGCGGGATCGCTCCTCTTCACCGGCGAAAGCAATGAAAAACCGCAGCACGCGAAGCAAAATGAGTTTCCGGTTTCGGCACCCGATGAGACATCGGGCGTTACGGCAAAACCCGACGCTCAATCCGAGGCAACGCAACCGATTGCCGCACCGCCACCGAATCAAGCCGCAATTGCATCGAAGCCGATCGTCAAGCCCGCTCGGAAACCTGTTCCAAAAAACATCGCCAACCGAAGCAATGCCGCCGAAAAAGAAATACCTAAAACCGCCGCGCGACTGAAACCCCGCACCGCAGCCGATCATCCGGAAGTACTCAGGGCGCAATTAAGTCATGCCATCAAAGCGCGCGAACCGGTCGATAGCATAGACGCTGTGCAACTGCGCCCCGGCGAATCCAAGTCGGTATATTTCTATGTGCACCTAAAAAATCTGCAAGGGCAGAAAATCCGTATCGATTGGTATTACAACAACAAACCGGATTCGCACCTGAGCCTGCAAGTGCATAATAACAACTGGCGCACTCAAGCCAGCAAACAATTGGATTACCGGCGTTTAGGCGTTTGGCGTGTCGAACTGACCGATGAAGCGGGGAACCGGTTGGCAACCCGGAATTTCACCGTTGCTCAACACTGAAGCTTTTTATTAACTATTCGTGCCGCATAGAAAATGAAATACTGCTGTCATTGTAGCGCCACTGTCGAATTCATCGTCCCGGAAGGCGACTCGCTGCCCCGGTATGTATGCACGCAATGCAACGTCATTCACTATCAAAATCCCAAAATGGTGGTCGGTTGCATTCCCGAATGGGAAGATAAGATTTTATTGTGCCGCCGCGCCATAGAACCGCGCCTCGGCTGGTGGACCCTTCCCGCCGGATTCATGGAAAATAACGAAACGCTGGCGCAAGCCGCAGCGCGCGAAACATTGGAAGAAGCCAATGCGCGCGTGGAAATCGGCGATCTCTACACGGTTTACAGCCTTCCCCATATCAGTCAGGTTTATTTTTTATTCCGTGCCCGGCTGCTGGATCTGGATTTCAAACCGGGTATTGAAAGTTTGGATGTCAAACTCATGGCGGAACACGAAATACCGTGGGAAGAGATGGCATTCCGGGTTATCCACGACCCCCTGAAACAATACTTCAAGGAACGCCGCGAAGGGAAATTGGGGTTTCATATGGGGGTTATCGATAAGCCGCGCGGCCAATAAGCGCGATTTTCCATTAAAATCAATCAGCCTGCCGAATTAAAGCAATCGCAGCAAGACCTGCAACTCGCAACGTCCCTCAAGTTTTTTCAATATGCGTCGATACGAAAGCATTACTTTCACCGACTCAGCAACAACAAAGGGACAATCCATGAACACAACATTGCATGAAATCGATCAGCGCACCAACTTAACAGCCAACAACAAATTCGAATTGTTGCTGTTCAGACTGGGCGACGCTCCGGGCACCGAGCAGCGGGAACTATTCGGCATTAATGTTTTTAAAGTCCGCGAAATCCTGGTAATGCCGACCATTACCGCAGTCTCCAACGCACATCCTTGCGTTATGGGCGTCGCCAATATCCGTGGACAAATCATTACTGTCATCAATTTGCCCAAAGTTGTCGGTTGCACACCGAAAAAAGGAACCTCCATTCTTTTGGTCACCGAATTTGCTCGATCGACACAAGCGTTTGCGGTGGAAGACGTTAGCGAAATCGTTCGATTGGACTGGAACCAAGTGATAGCCGCGGAAAACAACGGCGGCGAATTAGTGACCAGCATCGCCAGACTCGACGGCAATGTGGAAAACACCCGTTTGGCGCAAGTGCTCGATGTCGAACAAATACTGCGCGACGTGTTGCCGCAAGCGACCGGCAAGCTCATTCCGGAAAAAGACACACCGAAATTAAACATTCCCGACAACAAGATCATTTTGGCTGCCGACGACTCGCCGCTGGCGCGCAGCATGATCGAGGACGGTTTAAACGCGCTTGAAGCGCCTTTTATCATGACCAAGAACGGACTTGAGGCTTGGAAAAAAATCCAATCGATGTCGGATGCGGCCATCGCGGAAGGCAAAACCATTCAAGACAAAGTCGCATTGGTGCTAACCGACCTGGAGATGCCGGAAATGGATGGATTTACCTTGACGCGCAACATCAAGGGCGATCAGAAATTCAAATCCATCCCGGTTATCATTCATTCCTCGTTGACAGGCGCCACCAACGAAAATCATGTCAAGTCGATCGGCGCCGACGCCTATGTGGCCAAGTTCGAAGCGCAGGAATTGGCGACAACCATACGCAAGGTACTGGCGTAAGACGAATACCCGGATAGCCCCCTTTGTCCGATCGCATTGCGATCGGACAAAGGAACTTCCGGTTTCCTCATCATATCGATCAGTGCATCGGATTATTCGCATCGAACATATTCAAAAAATTTTCCACACGCGCAAACTCCCGATCGAACAACGGCATGACATCAGTCAATGCTTCTGCATTCTTGTTTTTGCCCGCTTGCTCCATTGCCGCGCATAGCTCGCCCAGCGCCAGCGCCCCCACCGAACGCGCCGACGATTTGAGCTTATGCGCCAAGGCACCGGCAGTTTCCGGTTGCCCGGCTTGGTAGGCTGCATGCAGCTCCGCTGCGATTTTTTTCATGCTGACGCGAAAATCCGACAGCATTTCCTTGATCAAGGCCGGATCGTCGCCCACCAATCGTTCGAGCACATGCACATCGACCGCAACTGCAGCGGGTTCTGCGTTAACCGGTTTGGCAGTTTCTTTTTCCGTTGCCGAATGAGCGGCAGCAAGGTATTTTTCCACAGTCAAACGCAAATCCTCAAGCTGCACCGGTTTACTCAAGTAATCGTCCATTCCCGCATTGAGGCAATGCTCTCTTTCGCCTTTCAGCGCATTTGCGGTCAAAGCCACGATCGGCAAATGCCGCTGCCCGGCTTCTGCGGAACGAATGGTCTGCACCAATTCAAAACCGTCCATTTCCGGCATGTGCAGATCGGTCAATAACAATGCATAATCAATGCCTTGCCAGCGCTGCAGCGCCTCGCGTCCATCGCTGGCGATATCCGCCGCATAGCCCAGCAAACCAAGTTGCTGCCGGATCACTTTCTGATTGATCTCGTTGTCTTCGGCTACCAAAATAAGTTTCCCCTGCCGCAGCGCTTCTTCACGCGATATGGGTGCAATGCCCGATTTGGGTGCATTGAGCAGCGGCGCCGTTTCCGTGCTTGCTTCCGCCCTTCCCGCAGCAATCGCCATCGCGCGAAGTAACGATTGGCGGTACATAACATCGCCATCCAGTGTGACGATATCGACATCCGCAATACGCGCCTGTCGGCGGCGTCCGCGTTTGATGACAACAAAACGGGAATCGATCGATGCTGCGGCACCAGCGGATCGATCGGCACGCTTACCGAAAGCGGCGCGCAATTGCGCAATCGGCGGCTCCTGTTGCCCAGCATCGATCACGATCAACCACAAACCCGGCGCCAGATGTCGGATGACCGAATCGATTTCCTTAAAATCGGAAACCTGCACCACAGTGGCGCCGGCGCTTCTCAGATAAATCGCCACATCGTCGCTCAAGTTGTCGCTGCCGGACAATATCAGGCAATTTGTGTCGTGCAGATCGTCCAGCTTGTGTCCGGCTGAAGTTATACCGGGCAATGGCCTGAAAGGCATTTGTATCATAAAGGTGGAACCCTGCTGCGGTTCGCTTTGTACGGTAATTTCCGCGTCCATCAATTCCGCCAAATGATGAGAAATCGCCAGGCCAAGCCCGGTGCCGCCAAAACGCCGCGTTGTGGAAGGATCGCCTTGCGAAAACGAACGAAACAGCTTTTCCTGCGTTTCCTTATCCATGCCGATGCCGTTATCGATGATCTGGAAAGTCACCAGAATTTGATCGGGATTGGATTCGGTCAGCAGTACCCGCACCGCTACCTTGCCTTGTTTCTCCTGCTTGCTGGAAAATTTAATGGCGTTATTGATAATGTTGACCAGCACCTGGCGCAGACGCAACGGATCGCCCAATACCGTCTCCGGAATAGCCGGATCGATAAACAATGTCAGCTCCACTTTCTTGTTCAGCGCCAAATGCGCCAGCATGCCGCAAGCGTTCTCAACAACGCTGGGCAAAGACATCGGAATCTTTTCGATTTCCAGTTTTCCCGCTTCTATTTTGGAAAAATCGAGAATGTCCTCGATAATGGACAGCAAAGAATATGCGGAATCCCGTATCAGATTGGCCATTTCCATCTGATAACCGGTCAGGCTGGTTTGACGCAACACGTCGATCATGCCGATTACGCCGTTCATCGGTGTACGGATTTCATGGCTCATGGCGGCGAGAAAAGCCGATTTGGCTTTATTGGCTTGTTCCGCTTCCGTTCGCGCTTGCCGCAAATCGTTCATGATGCGCACATGTTCGCGAATATCCCGCATCACACCGGTAAAATGCCGCTTGCCTGCGACAAAATACTCGCTGACCGCCAAATACAGCGCGAGCCGCTCGCCGTTTTTGCGCACGCCCTCCACTTCGCGCCCAAGCCCTATTCCGTGCGACCCGGATAAGTAAGGACGCCCCACATACTCTTGCCCATGCCCGGTACGGCAGTAATTTTCCATATAACCTTCATGCTTGCTGCGATCCGGTTCCGGAATGATGATCGCGATATTCTGTCCGATCATTTCATCGTGGTTATAGCCGAACAGTTTTTCCATCACTGGATTGACGGAAAGAATTGCGCCTTTTTCGTCGGTTGTCACCACGCAATCCACCATATGCTCGACCACCGAGCGCATTTCCTCTTCCTTGATCGCCAATGCGGTGTTGGCGCGCTGCAAATCGGCGGTGCGCGCAGCCACTCTGTTTTCGAGCTCCAGATTGCCGGCATTTAACCTTTCCATCATCAGATTGAATGTGTGCGCCAGCTGCCGCATTTCATCCCAGCCTTCGATGGCAACGCGCTGATGAATATTGCCCGCCGAAATTTCCAGCGCGCTCTGATTCAAATGCTTCAGCGGGGTAACTACGCGGCGGCTAAACAATATGGCGCCCAGCAGTGCGGCGATAAGGGTCAATGCAAGTATCATCAATCCGGCAAAATGCACTTGCTTAACCGAAGCGAACGCTTCGTCGACATCGATATGCACGACGATGCCCCACTGCATGCGCGGCAAATACCGCCAAGCCGCAACCACATCCTTGCCGCGATAATCCACGGTCAATGCGCCGCCCGATTCCCCGTTGAGCGCATTTCTCATCGCGTCCGACGAAGGCGGATTATTCAGCGGAATTTTGCGTTTTAACGCGGCATCCGGATCGTACTTCAACGGCGCCATGACCAACGCCGTATGATCGTCCTCAAGGCGGGCGACGACCGTTTCGCCGGTATCGCCCAACCCGACGTTATTCGCCAGCACCGCGAATACACGCTGACTGTAGATTTGCAATGCAATGACGCCTCGAACCTCACCATCCAGAACGATAGGAGTGGCAACAAATGCAGCAATTGCGTTGTTGGATGGCTCGTAGTGCTCGAAATCGGAAATACTGCTTTGCAGATTATCCAACGCATAACGGGTGACTTTGCCAAGCCCGGTATCCCGGTAAGGGCCTGTCAGCAAATTGGTCGCAAAATCGGATTCGTGCGCTTGGGAATAAACAATGGTGCCTTGTGTGGAAATCAGAAATAAATCGTAATATTTCGCGTCTTCGACAAAGCGCTTGAAATTCTCGCGATAACTGGCGTCCAGGCGGCGATATGCATCTGATTTTACGCTACTTTGTTCAAAAATCCCGGAAAATTCCAGGATAGCTTCCCGCGTCGTGCTCGCATCGCGCAGCAAGCTTGCATCCAGCAGGCGTTCCTGGAGGTAACTGTCTATCTGCTCTACTTTCTTGTCTGCAATCGCGGAAACATTCTGAATAGCCGTTTTTTTGATCTCTTTCTCAAACGTATGCAATAAGCTATTCCCGATCACCACGATGGGCAATAAAGAAACCAATGTAAACCAAACGGCAAAACGCAATGTAAGGGAATTGAATTTCACGGATTTCTCCTTGCGGTGATTGCGATCCCGGTTATTCTTTGGCGG